>SCVR01000084.1 GCA_004296805.1 Dehalococcoidia bacterium | reverse complement strand
TGCCAGGTTGAAGGGTGGTGATCATGGCTACCTATGCCCTCGCCTCGGGCGGCTTGTACTCGCGCGGCTCAGGGCCCGTGTACAGCGTCAGCGGGCGGATCAGGATGTTGTTCTCCATCTGCTCGATGACGGACACACACCACCCTGGCGTGCGGCCCACCGCGAAGATCGGCACGAACAGGTCCTCCGGGATCCCGTGCAGGTAGTAGACGACCCCCGCGTAGAAGTCGACGTTCACGTTCACGCCGAGGCGCGCGTACGGCTTCATCGCCTCCACGACCGCTTCGAGGATCGCGTACCACTTCGGCTGGCCCATCTCCTCGGACAGCCGGCGGACGCCCTCGCGCATATGGCGAGCCCGCGGGTCCTCCGTGCGGTACACGCGATGCCCAAAGCCCATGATCGGCTCGCGGTTCGCGCGCTTCGCCTTCACCCACGCGGCGGCGCGCTCCGGCTCCCCGATCTCCATCGCCATCCGCATCACGTCCTCGGCGGCCCCGCCGTGCGCTGGCCCCGAAAGCGCCGCGACCGCCGCCGTCACCGCTGCGTGCAGGTTCGCGTCCGTCCCGGCGACCACGCGTGCCGTGAACGACGAGGCGTTCGCGCCATGCTCGGCGTGCAGGATCAGGTCGGTGTCCATCAGCGCTGCCGCGTCATCGGACGGCCGCTCGCCCTTCACCATCCACAGGAAGTTCGCCGCATGCCCCAGCGAGGCGTCGGGCGGGACGGGGTCGAGCCCCTGCCGCAGCCGGTGGTGCGCCGCGACCAGCATCGGCACCTGGCTCGTCAGGCGGATCCCCTTCCGCAGGTTCGCCTCCGCCGACTTGTCGCCAACCTCGGGGTCCGACGCGCCGAGGGCGGAGACCGCCGTGCGCAGCACCTCCATCGGGTGCGCGTCCTTGACCGCCCGGATCACATCGATCGCTGACCCCGGCAGGACGCGCGCGTCCTTCAGCGCGCGGTCGAACCGCGCCCGCTCGTCCGAGGTGGGCAGGTCGTCATGGAAGAGGAGGTACGCCGTCTCCTCGAAGGAGGACTGCTCGGCGAGGTCATGGATCGAGTACCCGCGGTACCGCAGCTCCCCAGCGCGCCCATCGATGAAGCACACGTCACTTCGGTCGAAGTAGACGCCGTTGAGTCCTCGATGGATCTGGATCTGCTCGTCGGTCGCGTCCGCCATCACCCTCGCCCTTCCGTCATCCGAGAGTCTAACCGGCGGTGGCTCACTCCAGCCCGATCGCTGTGCCCAGGCGCGTCCCGCTCGCCGCGAGGAGGTCGATCGGCCGCCCCGGCAGGAACGGGATCTCATCCCGCGGGACGATCGCGACCTCCGCCGTCACCGACATCAGCGGCCCGGCGGCGATCGAGATGGACACGATGCTCACGGTGAACACCGGCGCGGGCGCCCCGCCGCTCGCTGTCCCGGTCAGACGCGCCACGAACTCGATGCTGCCCACGCCCGGAGGCAGGTCAGGCGCCGCGCCCGAGTCGATGATCTCCACCCGGCCGCCCGGCACCTGTCCCACGAGCGCACTCGCGACCGCCTCGGCCATGCACTTCGCCGTCTCCGGCGCGTCGACGACCGACTGGCCTCGGTCGATCACCGTCTGCGCGTCGATGCCGGTGCGGAACACACCCGTCATGAGTGTCGTCCCCTGCGATGCCGTGGCGATCGAGAACACGCGAATGACACCGATCGCGGACGGGTCAGGCGTTGGGACCGAGACCACGCACCCCGACCCGAGCACCGGCAGCAGCCGCGTCCGGTCGCCGGCCGCTGCCGCCGTCAGTGCCGAGGTCGCATCCCGCAGCCCCACCTCAGTCACCGCCCACGCCGCCTGCGGTAGGTCTGTGCGTTGGATCAGCGCCGCCGACAGCACCGGGTCGAGCTGTACGGGCGTCATCGCGCGGACCTGAGGCGCACCGAGTGGCGTCCGCGTCGCCGTCGGAGTGGCCGTAGCGACGGGCGTCGCCGTCGACACACCCGAGGGCACGGTCGCCTTCGGCTGGTCCGCACAGGCCGCGAGCGCCAGCGCAGCGAGCAGCGCGCCGCCCGCGAGGGCGAGCGAGCGCGCCGTCACCTAGTCCTCCTCGAGCGTCGAGGTGTCGCCCTCCGGCAGCCCGAGTTCGCGCGCCTTCAGCAGCCGCCGCATGATCTTCCCGGATCGCGTCTTCGGCAGGATGTCGATGACCTCGATCTCCTTCGGGGCAACGGCGGGGCCGAGGCGCGCGCGGGCGTGGCGGTTGAGGTCACGCATCAGCGCGTCGGTCTTCTCGAACCCGTCGTTCAGCGTCACGAACGCCTTCACGACCTCCATCGCGATCGCGTCCGGCTTGCCGATCACGCCCGCCTCCGCGACCGCCGCGTGCTCGATCATCACCGACTCCACCTCGAACGGTGAGACGAGGTGGCCCGACGTGTTGATGACGTCGTCGTCACGTCCGACGAACCAGATATAGCCGTCCTCGTCGCGCTTCGCCTTGTCGCCGGTGTAGTACCAGCCGTTCTTGAACCGGCTGTCGTACCGCTCCTGGTCGTTCCAGTACGTCCGGAACATCGAGGGCCAGCCGGGCTTGCAGACCAGCGCCCCCTCCACCATCGGCTCCGTGATCTCTTTGCCCTGCTCGTCGACGATCACCACGTCGACGCCGGGGAAGGGGCGCCCCATCGAGCCCGGCCGGATCGGCATCGAGGGGTAGTTGGCGCACATGATCGCGCCCGTCTCCGTCTGCCACCAGTTGTCGTGGAACGGCAGCCCGAACGCCTCGATCCCCCACACGACGCCCTCAGGGTTGAGCGGCTCGCCCACCGACATCGCGTAACGCAGCGACGACAGGTCGAACGACTTCGGGATATCCGTGCCCGCCTTCATCAACAGCCGGATCGCTGTCGGTGCCGTGTACCAGACCGTGACCTTGTGCTTCTGGATGTTCTCGAACCACCGACGCGCGCCGAACCCGCCCTCGTCGATCAGGCTCGTCACCCCGTTCGAGAAGGGCGCGAACATCCCGTACGAGGTCCCCGTCACCCAGCCCGGGTCGGCCGTGCACCAGTAGATGTCGTCCTCGTGGAAGTCGAGGACGTACTTGCCGGTGGCGTAGTGGCTCACGATCGCGTTGTGGACGTGCGCCGCGCCCTTCGGCAGCCCCGTGGTGCCAGACGTGAAGTGCATGATCGACCAGTCGTCTGGGCCGGTCGGCTCGATCTCAAACTCCTCTGACGCCGGGCCCACGATGTCTGACCACGCGATGTCCCCCGCGGCGACCGGCTTCCCCTCGCGGTGCGCGATCACGATGACGTGGCGCAGCGAGGGCAACTGAGAGCGGATCTCGTTCACCTTCGGCAGCAACTTCGGCGTCGTAATAATCGTGCAGCCTTCGGCGCGGCTCACGCGCTCCTTGATCGGTTCCGGCCCGAACGCCGAAAACAGCGGCGCCGTGATCGCACCGATCTTCAGTGTCCCGAACACGGCGAAGTACAACTCCGGGATGCGGTCCGCGAGGATAAAGACCCGCTCGCCCTTCTTGATCCCCAGCGACCGCAGCGCGTTCGCCGCCTTGTTCGACTGCTTCTTGAAGTCGAGGTAGGAGTACCGCTCGATCTCCCCGGCCGCGGACTGCCAGATGATCGCCGTCTTGTTCGCGCGCGCGCCGTTCGCGTGCCGGTCGACGCACTCGTACGCCTTGTTCAGCATCCCGCCCGGGCGGTCGATGCCCTTCCACTGCTCATCCCACGAGAACGTCCGGCGCTCCGTAGCCCAGTCCACCAGATTCGGCGTCGCCTTCAGCGCCGCCACGTCCTTCGCGATCTCCGGGTACCCCTCGATCATCCCGCGCCCCCTACCGTCCGCATCCCTCACACGGCGGGGAGTATAGGACGGGCCGCCGTGTTTACCGCCCCGCCATCCGAGCCGCCGCCTCGAACTGCGCCCGGATCGAGCCGCGAAGCAGCGCGTCCACCTGCGCCTCCGTCGCACCGTGCGCGCGGAGCCAGGGAACCTCGTGTTCCGGCACCAGCGTCCACACCTCGGGACGGCGCTCCGGGTTCCACCGCCCCCAGAAGCCGGCCGCCGATCCGTCATGGCCGAGGCACGTCTGCTCCGCATACCCCGCCTGCACGAGGCCGAGCGCGATCGTCGAGCGCGCCTCCACGTACGCCGGGTCGGGTGAGAAGAAGCGGTCGAGGCCGACCGTGGCGCCGCGCTTCGCGAGGCCGGTCAGGTACGTCATGTCGGTCGTGTCGTTCGAATGGCCGATCGTGACGGCCCGCAGGTCGAGGCCCTCGGACTCGAAGAGGTCGAGCAGCGGCGTGCCCAGCGCGTCCGTCGCCAGCGTGTGGCACGAGATCGGCACGCCGGTCGCCTTCGAGGCCCGCGCCGCACCGCGTGCCATCTTCTCCAGGTGCACGCGCGGCGCGAACCGCCCGTCGCTCAGCCGCGCTTCGAGGTCCCACGCGAGTTTGATGAACCCCGCCTTGATGCCCGAGCCCTCAATGCCCTCCGTGATCTCGCGCGTGAAGTGCGCGGCGACCTCGTCCTCCGTCCACCCGAAGTAGATCGAGGGCACCCAGCGGTACACGCCCGTCGCGCACACCACGTTCACGCCGTGCTCGGCATGTCGCGCGGCGACCGCCTGGAACAGCCACATCTGCCGTCCGAGGTCGAACGGGGTGAGGTCGATCACACTGTCGATGCCAGACTGACGCACCCGCGCCAGCGCCTCGACGCAGCGGTCGACCATCTCCTGACGGCGCGCGGGCGTGTCCATCAGCCCCGGGAAGTGCTCCATCCCTCCGCTGCCGTTCGTGAGGTGTTCGTGCGAGAGCGTCCGGCCGAGGTCGGCGCTGTCGATCGGGCCGCGGATCGTGTTCACCTGCGCCATCGGAGATCCCTTCCGCCTCATCGAGGCGTGCCATTGGTGATCGAGTGCTCGTCGAGTGCTAGTCGAGCAGTCCGGTCAGCACCGTCCACATCGCCGTCCCCCATCGGGCGACGCTGGCTGGGTCGCCGGCCTTCTCGAAGGTGTCTTGCGGCGAGTGGAAGTAGGGGTGGCCGCCGAGGAACGTGACATAACGACCACCGTGCTGCGCGATGTTCCGCGCCTCGCCGCCGCCGGGCTGACCGACTTCCATCGCCTCGTACCCCTCGATCCCCGCCGAGGCGAGTGCTGCCGTCGTCGCCGAGTGCAGCGCCTCGTCCGCAGCGCCCATCCGCGCCACCGCGCGCTTCGCACCGATCGAGGCGCCGAGGTGCAGCCAGACGTGCGCTCCCTTCGCCAGGGCGGGGCGCTGTTTCATGTACTCCTCGAGGCCCTGGTGGTGCAGTTCATGTCCGGACGACGCAACGAAGTGCACCGTCCGCCTTCGCGCGGGCAGGGCGGCGAGGCCCTCAGCCAGCGAGAGCCAGATCGCGATGCCGCCCCCACGCTCCGCCGTGCAGGTGAACCACCCAGACTTCGGCGTCATCACCACGATCGGCTCGGCCGACTCGTCGCTGCCGGGGAGCGTCGCGATCACGTTCGTGGCACGCGAGTTCAGTCGGTCGCCGTCCACTTCAAGCGTCGCCTCACCACCCTGCAGCAATGCGGCGTTGAGGTAGCGCGCGTGCTTTGAGGCCACCTGCAGGACGGGGACACCGAACGGCTGGCGGATGTGCTCGGCGTTCCGCAGGATGATCTCGCCCTCCGCGTCACCGATGGGCACCACGATGCCGAGGACCCCCTCGTTCTCCAGCGCCGCGTAGTGCGCCCGTGCCTCCGGTGCGACCCACTTCCGATCGCCCTTCATCGCCGAGGTGGCGATCAGGATCTTGCCGAACGGCTCCGGGTCCCCATCCTCGCCGAGGTCACCCGTGAGACCACCAATGCGCGTGAAGCCGCCGTCGTACATCGGCTCGCCGTCGACAAAACCGTCAGACCACGTCAGCCGCGCGCGCTGGACCTCCACCCGAGGGAAGGCGAACCGCTGCGCCTCCGAAGCCACGCCCGCGGCTCCCAGTTCAGCGCGCAGCCACTCGGTCGTCTTGTCGTCGCCCGGCCAGCCGGTCCGGTGGATGCCGAAGGCCTCGTAGGCGCGGAGGCGCGCCTCGATGCGGGCGGGGTCGAGGCCGGCGGGGATCGGGGGCATCGTTGTTCCTCGTGGAAGGGTGGCTGCTTGCGCGCCTCGATGTACGCCCCGGCTCGCAGCCGAGTCAAACGGCCTGGCGAACAGACGCCGCGGCCGCACCGTTCACGTGGGGTAGAATGGCCATCCCACCGTTTCGAGGAGCCTCGGCCCATGCGGAAGCCAGTGCACGCGTTCCAGGGACGCCTCTTCGCTCTGGCGGCGGTTGCCGCTGCTGGCTTCCTTGCGCTCGCCCTCGCATCCACCGCTTCAGCCTCTGGGCCGGATGAGACCCCATTCGACGGGACCGGCGTCGTCCTCGTCAGCGCGGAGGGCAACTCCCTCCCCGTGGAGCAAGTCATCCAGTACTTCGCGACAAGTGGTCAGGTCGTGCGCTGGGCGCCCAACATCCTGCCCGTCGCCTTCTGCACCATCCAGACCGGCCGTCCGAGCAGCATCACTGCCGAGCAGTTCCGGGATGCCGTCCGTTTGGCCGCTGAGATGTGGAACGGCATCGATGCCGCCGTCGGCGTCCGCTATGTGGGTGACTGCTCAACGGGCACTCGAGTGGACCTCTCCAATAACCGGAACGAGATCGGGTGGGACGACGCCCGCAACATCGTGTCTGGGTCGCAGGCCGGAGTGACACAGGGCTCATGGGTGACCGGCTTCGGCCGCCGTGACTTCTCTGAGACCGACATCGTGCTCGACAACAACCTCCGCGTGGCGGAGCAGTGCTTCCGCACCGTGATCGCGCACGAGATCGGGCACGCAATCGGGTTCGGGCACTCCGACACTCGAGGCGACCTCATGTATCCCTCGTTTACCTCATCCGATCTGGCCACCTGCCGTCCGTCCGCCTCCCCGGCCGAAGTCGCATGGCTCATCGCCCTCTATGGCAGTAACCAGAAACCCGTCATCACCCCGCCGGGCGACCGCACGATCGCGGCCAACGGCGCGTTCAGCCTCAACGTTCAGGCGGCCGACCCCGAGGGCGACTCGATCTCCTACGAGTGGCGGCAGACTGCTGGCCCGGCCCTCACGCTGACGGCGCAGGGGCCGTCCGTCTCGCTGGTCGCACCGGCGTCAGGTGCCATCACGCTCGAGGTGTCCGCGCTCGACCGTTATCTCCACCGCGCGACGGCGACTGTCACGCTGACCACGACAACCCAGATCCCAGCCACGCCGCCCCCACCGCCATCGCTGCAATCCATCGCCTCGAACCCCGCCCGGAACGCGGCCTCGCTTCGTTGGAGCCTGATCGAGGGCGCCCAGTCCCACGAGTTCTGCGTGACGCGCCTCGGCACCACCAGCTGCACCGCCCAGTCCGCTTCGATCGCCGATGTCGGCTGGACCACCAGCCTCTCCTCCGGCGGTCAGGCCGATCAGAGCACCGTATTGGCGCTCGACATGCGCGCCACCTCCATGCGGGCGTGCAACACACAGGGCTGTTCCACACCTGGTGTGGGGCCCCTCATCGGTGGCTTCCGCTGGACGAACTGGGGCTTGTCCTATGACGTGGTAGCGATGGCGTACGACGTCCCCGGGACATCGATCCGGTTCACGATCGCGGGTGCCGTGAACACGGGGATCTCGTCACGACGGTTCGTGCTCTACACCGGGCCTGAGGAGGATCCGCAGCGAACGCTCGTCCGTGACTGCGGGATCCTCGATCCCGGCCAGTCGTGCATCGGCATGCTTGGGTCGTCAGACAATGGACACGGCGCCTATGCCGTCGTGGAGTCCAGCGCCCTCGGGACGCCCGGCGCGGTCCACCGCGTGCGGATCCGCTAGCGAGG
>SCVR01000083.1 GCA_004296805.1 Dehalococcoidia bacterium | reverse complement strand
CCTCTCGACGCGGTCGACGGCCCCAAGCGGGGCCCGATGTCGGTGGCCGGACGGTGGTGAGCCGCGCCGTCAGGTGGTGTCGGCCCCGCGCCGCCGCTCGCTCCCGCCGCGCTGGCCATCGATGCCGCGTGCCTCGCGCTGGCGATGTGGCGGTTCCCCGCCCTGCTGCCTAGACCTGCACCGAAGCGAGGTCGATGTTCGGCGTCGCCTCCATGGCCCGCTCAACGGCTCGGTCCACCATCGCCATCCCGCGCTCGTTGGACAGGTCCAAGGTGCCGATGAGCAGCACCCCCCGGTGAATGACCCACAGGCTGCCCAGCACGTAGTCCTCGCGGCACTGATCGAGCGAGTAGTCGCGTACGCCCGCCTCGATCAGCGCCTGGTGGTAGACCTCCACGAGGTGCGTTTCGGCAGCGTTGGCATCGGCTGGACTCATGTTGGGGCGGATGAAGTAGGCGACGTCCATCATCGGACAGCCGACCGTGAGCGCCTGGAAGTCGATCATCGTGACGTTGCCCGCCTCGCCGGCTGGGCTATCGAAGAAGATGTTGTCCGCGCGGTAGTCGCCGTGGTTCAGCGTGCGCGGTGAGCGCGCGAGGCGGTGGAGCAGCGCTGGCCCATTGGCATCCGCCCATTCGAGCATCGCTCGCGACTCAGGGGAGATCCGCGCGCCGAAGCGGGCCTCCAGGATCGGGCGGGCGCGCCGGAACATCGAGTGCGCGATCTCCGCGCCGGTGTTCGCTTCCGCGAGCCACGGTCGGTTGAGCGCGGGGCTTTCCCAGTACGCAGCGTGGAACCGGGCCAGGGCTCGTAACGCCGCCTCGGCTTCGGCCACGCTCACCCCACGCACCTGATCGCCGATGCGCCAGCCGTCGAGGTCCTCGATGAGCAGGGCGAAGCGCCGCTTGCTCTTGCCCGCCTGCTGCATGACCCGATCGAGGATGCGAGCCGTGACCTTCGGCGGCAACCGCTGGATGAGCGCCTCGGCAGCTCGGTCGATCGCTGACGCTGCGTCCAAGCCTCCGAAGTAGCAGCGCGGCATCGGCACGTCTGCAAGGCTCGCGAGTTCCCGATAAAAGCGGATCTCGCGCTCGTACGCGGTGAACATCACGCCGAGTGCGCGGTTCTCAGGGATAAGCGACGGGAGTTTCGCGATGAACGTGGCCGGTGCACCCTCGGAGTTGCCCTCATAGCGTGGCCGGATGCGGGCGAGTTCGCCCAGGAACCCCTCGCCCACGCCGAGGCTCTGCGCGTCGAAGGAAGCCACTCTCCCTGTTGCGGTCAGCGATCCGCCTTCGCGCAGTGCGGCAGTCAGCCAGTCCGCCGTCAGGGCACTGAGCGAGGAGGGGAGAGCGGCGTTCGCGGGCATGAGGCCTCCGGCTGCGAGCAGGCGCGGAGTATGTCCGCCCCCGTCCGAGGTGGCAACGCCACACCCGTTGAGTTGCCACGTGACGCCACGTGATGTCATAATGACGCCACACAGGAGGCGCCCTATGCGCATCGACATCGGGCCCGTCATTGAAGCATTCGACGATGCGCTGGCGCTCGTCGAGGATTCGGAGCAGCGGGCCCGCCTGCAGCGCGTCCTTCGTGCCGCGGCTCCGGCGGTGGAAGCGGCGACGACGGGCATCGTGCGAGCGGCGGCCGCCGAGGTGAACGAGGCGTCCGGGGGTGCCGTCCGGGCGGAAGTCGTTCATACCGCGGAAGGCCCTGAGCTACGCGTCGAAGCGGTCTCGCCGATGGAGCCTTCGAGCCCCGCCCCGGACCTCGAATTCGACGCCAGCGACATCGAGCGGCTCACGCTCCGCCTCCCAGCAGAACTGAAGGAGATCGCCGCAATTGCCGCCGAGCAGGCGGGAGTCTCGCTGAACGCCTGGCTCACGCGCGTGGTCTCTCAGGAAGCAGGGCGGCGGGGGCGCTCGAGCCGGTACGGTCGCGACTCCCGTGGCCGGGATCCGGGCGAGCACGGTGGTAGCCAGACTCTTAAAGGCTGGATCGGCTAGCCAGTGCAGTATCACCGCTCCATCGAAGAGCGTGCGGCTGCCCCTCGCCGCCTGATCGTCGAGAACCGCGCGGGCGAACTCATCGTGGTCGGCGAAGAACGCGACGATGTCCTGATCACGGCTCAGATCACGGTCGACTCTGACAACGATCGCTCCGGCCGCGCTCGTCTGGCCGAGGTGCGTTTGCCGATCGCCGCGACGAAAGACGCGGTGGTCATCGGTCCACCCGACCTCCCCAAGGACGAGCCGCCGCTGGTGCACGTCCTCCGACACCTCGGCATCACTCACGGCACACAGATTGCGATTCGGGTGTCGGTCCCCAGGAACGTGGCCGTTCGAGCAGTCCAGCGGGCTGGGAGCCTGCGAGTGAGCGGCATCCATGCTCCATGCGACATCGAAGTGTTTGCCGGCTCGGCGCACGTCGACGACATCGGTGGCCACGTGCGCATCTCCACCCGCCTCGGGAGTGCGACGCTCGCGGATATCCGAGGCGATGTCGCGGTGGATTCGCGGGCAGGCCGCGTCCAGGCTGACCGGATCAGTGGCGCCCTGCAGGTGACCGCCCGGCGTGGGTCGGTCATCGCTCGGACCGTCGGGGGCGCCCTCGATGTCGATGCACGTGGCGGGAAGGTCGTGCTCGAGGATGTTGCGGGCGCGACACGCGTCCGTACTCGTGCCGGGAGCGTCGAGTGGCGCGGGAAGATTCAGGCGTCCATGGACATCGAGTCGCGCGCCGGCAGCCTTCGAATCGCTGTCACCCCGGATTCCGCCTTCTGGGTGGACGCGGAGGCGCGTGCGGGCTCAGTGCGCTCGGAGTTGCCGGTGGACTACCTCAAGAAGCCGGACGCGAAGGCTCCCACGGTGAAAATCCGGGCACACGCGGGCACCATCCGGATCGTCGCCGTCTAGGCAAGCCTCTACACTCCCGCCCCGACGATTGAAGGGCGGTACGCCATGCCTCATGTGACCGTGAACGGCGCTCGGCTCTGGTACGAGGTGCGTGGGACAGGCGCGCCCATCCTGTTCCACCACGGCTACACAGCAAGCCGTGTGAACTGGCTCCCGGTCGTCGAGCGCCTGCAGGACCGCTACCAGTGCATCCTGATGGAATGCCGCGGCACCGGGGAGAGCGAGTACACCAGCGGTGGGTACTCTCTGGAGCAGTACGCCGCAGACGTGATCGGCGTCATGGACCACCTTGGGATCGACCGGTTCACGTATGCCGGACACAGCATGGGCGGCGGCATCGGCTACGTCCTCGCCCTCACCCACCCCCAGCGAGTCGAACGCCTGGTGCTGATGGCCGCGATCCCCGCCGACGGCTTTCCCGCCAACGTCGGCCGCGAGGTAACCCAACCTTCCGAGGCGGACCGGCCAGTGATGCTTGCACGGCACCATGTTCAGCGCTTCCGTCCCGAAGCAGAAACCGACGCGTGGTTCGAGGACCGCGTCCGGCACGTCCTCGGTGTCTCAAACGGGCACTACGTGCAGGGCATGCAGACGATGGCCTCGCTGAACGTGGGTGATCGCCTCGGCGAGCTGAAGATGCCGACCCTGATCATCGCCGGCGGGGCGGATGGCCTCTTGCCTGCGAACCTGAAGGACTTCGGCCGCCTCCCAAACGCGACGCTCCAGGTCTTCTCCCACGCCGGGCACGAGGTCGCCATCCACGAGCCGGACGGCGTGGCGCGCACCATCGATGACTTCATGCGGATGGGAGTCGTCACCGGGAAGACGCTGGCACAGCGCGTGATCGATGCGGGACTGCCGCTGCGTTAGGCCTGGCGGTGCCCGGCAGTACCGTCGTACTCCTCGGCCAAAGCCTCAGTGAGCACCCGCTCGATCTGCTCGTCGGGGAGTGCGAGCAGCCCGAGCGAACGCCTGAGGATGGTCGCGGCGCCCTCGAACTCTGGCACCACTACCACATCGACGCCCGCCTGGCGTAACGCTTCGACCTCGGTTTGCGAATGAGCACGCGCGATCACGGCGATGCCCGGATTCAACCGTCGCGCATGCGAGGCCGCGAGGCGTGCCGAGCCAGCGTCGGGCACCGCCAGGATCAGCAGCACGGCGTCGCCAATCCCAGCAGCCACAAGGACATCGGGACTGGCGGCATCCCCCCAGTACGCAGTCAGGTCGTGTTGCTGCATGCCGATGACCGAGTCAAGCGTGGCCTCGATGTACACATGGGGGATCGCAAGTCCTTCGAGGGCTTGTCCCGCGAGCCGCCCCACCCGTCCAGCGCCCGCAATGACGACGTGGTGTGAAGGTGGCGGCGCAGTCTCAGGTGCCGTCCCCTGGCGATCGAGCCACCGCCAGACTCGTGGACGGCTTCGCAGTCTCGTTTCCGCGCCGGACGCTACACGGAACGCCAACGGGTTCACCGTGATGGAGAACACGGAGGCGGCGAGGATGGCGTGGTACGTGTTCGGCTCCACGATCCCGAGCGTGCGTCCGGCTTCCGCGAGGATGAACGAGAACTCCCCGGCCTGTCCGAGACCCGCCGCTGTGATGAACGCGACACGCCCGGGAACGGGAAGTGGCGCAGTGAGGAGCCCGCTGACGATCGGTTTCACCACCACAATCGTCAGAATCGCCACCGCCAGCAGGAGCGGCTCGGTGGTCAGCGAGCGCGGGTCGATCAGCATCCCGATCGAGACGAAGAACAGCACCGCGAATGCATCTCGGAGGGGGAGGACATCACTCGCCGCCTGGTGACTGCCCTCGGTCTCGCTGACCGTCACTCCCGCGATGAACGCCCCAAGTGCCAATGACGCTCCAGCGACCTCCGAACCGACTGCGATCCCCAGGGACAGGCAGACCACAACGAGCACAAACAGCTCTCGTGAGCCCGTCCGCCCGACGAGGCGCAGCAACAGCGGCACGATGCGCGATCCAGCAGCCAGCGTGACTGCCACGAACAGCACCGCGAGGGCGGCATCGCGGAGTGCCTCGATCCGGCCGTCGCCACCGACGCTCGCGAGGACAGGAAGCAACACGAGCATGACGATCGTGGCGAAGTCCTGCACGATCAGCCAACCGACCAGGAGTCTCCCTGCGGTCGATGTCGTCAGGCTGCGTTCTTCCAGCGTGCGGACGAGCACGACCGTGCTCGAGATCGTCAGTGCCATCCCGAACACGGCGGCCTCGAGGCTGGCGAGCCCGATGGCCATGGCCAGCGCACCCGCGATGCTGGCGACCAGCACCACCTGCGCGACTCCTGCTGGGATGGCGATGCGACGCACGGTCACCAGGTCACGCAGGTTGAAGTGCAGGCCGACACCGAACATCAGGAACACGACGCCGACCTGGGCTAGCTGATGGATGGTCCCGGTGTCTGCATGAAATCCGGGAGTGAACGGCCCGACCGCGATCCCAGCCGCCATATAACCGACGACAGGAGACAGCCGCAGGCGGCGGGCAACCAGGCCACCCACCAGTGCGAGTGCGAGGGCTACTGAGACATCAACGAGGAGGCCAGGGCCGTGCATTCGTCGAGCATAACGGGCGCCATCCGCTCGGGTGCGCCGCCGTTACCCAGCGCCGACGGTGCGTGTGAGCGGCTTGCCGGCGGCCCAGAGTTCGAGTTGCTCGACGAAGATCGCGTCGAACCGGGCGGTGTTTCCGGCTGAGGCATTTGAGTCGTGGGGTGTGACGATGACGTTCGGGAGATCCCACAGGGGTGATGTCTCCGGGAGGGGTTCAACCTCGAAGACATCGAGGTAGGCGCCGCCCAGGTATCCCGAGCGCAACGCCTCGATTAGTGCAGGCTCGTCGATGATCGCGCCGCGCGCCACGTTCAGGATGTTCGCACCCTGCGGCAGGCGGGCCAGCGCGGTTGCGTCGATCATGTGGTGCGTCTCCGGCGTGAGCGGGATGGTGATCGCCAGCCAGTCTGCGCGTGGGAGCACTTCGTCGAGTCGCGCGGGCGGGACCCACTCATCGACACCATCGGCCGGTCCGGCCGGAGTGCGCCTCACCCCAATCACATGCAGCCCAAACACACGTGCAAGGCGGGCCACCTCGGTGCCGATCGAACCAAGACCCAGGACGACGATCGTCTGGCCTCGGAGATCGGGCGGTGCGTACTGGCGCTGTCGCCACTCACGGCGTTGTTGGAGGACTCCCCATCGCGGGAAGCCCCGGTTGAGGGCCAGCATCCCGGCGATGACTGTGACTGCGATTGGCTCGGACGCGGCACCGGAGGAGTTCGTGACCGTGACGCCTCGGTCCATCAGTTCGCGGAAGATAGGCGTGTCGGTGCCCGCGAACCCAATGTGCAGCCACTCAAGGTTCGGTGCTCGCCGAGCAGTCCCGAACCCGCGCCGCTCGATCCGGGGGTCTGCGATGACGTCTGTCGAGATGAAGGCGGCGCGGATGGAACTGAGGACATCCTCGGGGAGCGCGCCGTTCTCTCCCTCTGGGATGAGGACGGGCGTGATGGGATCGCCATGCGCCTGGTCAGAGCGACTCAGCCGCTCCAGCAGGTCGGCGTGACGTCGGGCCATCGTGGACGAGAGCAGGAGTCCTCGCATGCACGCAGAATAGGGCGGGGTGCCGAACGTCGTGCTCGGGCGGCGCAATCCCATGTCGCACCGCCAGCGTCTCCTTCAGCCTCGGCCTCTTCTCGTTGACCCGCCGAGGCATACGATGCGCCGCGCGACAGGAGGTTCCCATCGCTGGGTTGAGAGTGGGCGTCGTGGGCCTCGGGTTCGGTGCGACCGTGCATGTGCCGGCGTTCCTATCCGAGGGCTGGCAGATCCCGGTGGTGTGGAGCCGGCGGCTTGAGCGCGCGAAGGAGCAAGCGGCAGCCTTCGACATCCCGGACGCGACGGACGACTTCAGGGCGCTCATCGCACGCACAGACATCGATGCCGTCGCGATCGCGACGCCTCCCGCCGCGCACCACGAGATGGTCATGGCAGCGCTGGCCGCGGGGAAGCACGTGCTCTGTGAGAAGCCATTCGCCCGGAACAGCCTGGAGGCGAGAGCGATGTATGACGCCGCTCGGGCGACCGGGCTGATAGGCATGATCGCGCACGAATTCCGGTTCGCGCCGCAGCGTTCATTCATCAAGCAGTTGCTGGATGAGGGGTACGTCGGTGTCCCACAGACCGCGCAGTTGGAGTTGTTCATGGGCGGCCGTCGAGTGACTCAACCGCCACCGCTGGGCGCCAGCGTCTCGGAGGGCGGCGGTGTGCTCGGTGGGCTCGGGTCGCACTTCATCGATGGCCTGCGCCACTGGTTTGGAGATGTCCGCGAGGTGAGCGGACTCGTGCGCTGCCTCCGCCCCGAGCGGACTGATCCGAAAACAGGCGCCATCGTGAGGACCGACGCCGAGGACACGTTCCAGTTCTCCCTCACGTTCGAAGGCGGCCTCGTCGCATCGATGAGCGCCTCAATGGCCGGTGGGCCGGGACAGGGCGGGCGGACGTTCATCAGCGGCACGGAAGGATCGTTATTCGCTGCACAGCAGGGCGGAAACCCGGAGCCGGGCGGGACCGTCCTCGGCGCTCAGTTGGGTACGCGTACGCTCGCGGAATTGCCCATGCCGGGGTCGCACCGTCCCTTCGAGGACGAGCGCGACCACCGCCTCGTCGCCTTCCGCCTCCTGGTGCGTGAGTTCGAGCGTGGTATCGCCGAGGGCACGTCGCCCGCCCCTTCATTCGAGGACGGGTGGCGCTGTCAACAAGTCATGGATGCCGTCCGCGAGTCGTCCGCGACGGGGAGGACAGTAAAGATCGCCTGAGGGCGCGGTGTCAGGTCGTTCCGTCTCGCTTCGGCACGAGAATGAACGACAGGACTCCACCGACGGCGAGTGCGCCAAGCCCGACGACCAGGGCAGTGCGGTCCATGAACGCCGCCAGTCCGAGGGCTCCGGCAAGGCCTATGACTGCCGGCAGCGGCGCCGGGCCAACTGAAGGCCGAATGCGAAACGGACGGACCAGTTCTGGCCTCCGCTGTCTTAGCCAGATCACTGCTCCGTTCACCATCACGAAGAGCGTGAACACCGCGAAGTTCGAGACCTGCGCCACGAACCCGATGTCGCCGGTCAGCGCAAACGCCATCGCGACAGCCGTCGTGATCAGGATGGCCACTGAAGGTGTCCCCCGGGCAGCCCAGACGGTGCCCAGGGCTGGCGGAAGCATCCCCCTGCGCGCCATGCCGTACATCACGCGTGGCCCCGTCGCGAGGATCAGCAAGACGGTATTGAACGTGGCGAACAGAGCCATCAGCGAGAGGGTGTCGGCTGCCCGGTCCGAGATCGCCATCCGTGTGACGAGCGCGAGGGGCCCGTCCGCTTCGGCCAGCCGTTCCCACGGCACCACCGACACGGCGACGGCTGCGACGAGCATGTACAGCAGCGTCGAGATGGCAGCAGCCGCCAGCATCGCTCGCGGGATGTTGCGGGTGGGGTCCTTCACTTCCTCGGAGAGCGACGCCATCTCCTCGAATCCGATGTACGCGAAGAAGACCAGCGCGGATGCGCCGAGCAATCCCTGTGCCCCACCGTGGACCTCGAACAGGTTCACGTCGCCAAGGTGGGGGAGCCCGACCACAATCACCACGATCAGACCGCTGGCCTCGATCAAGGCGAATACAGTCGCGAAGCCGATGGTCTGTGACACCCCGGCGAGCACAATCACCGCGCAACAGGCCAGAAGACCGATGGCGATCACTGTCCCATCCCAGCCGGTCAGCGTTGCGAGGTAGCTCGAGAAACCCAGGGCCACGGCTGGCGCGGCGATGGCATTCTCGGAGACGTCCATCCAGCCTGTGACAAAGCCAGCCCGGCGGCCGAAGGCGATTTGTGCGTAGGTGGATGCGGCACCGGCTTCGGGCAGCATCGAGGTGAGTTCGGCGTAGGACAGGCTGGTGCCGGCGACCAGCAAGGCCGAGACCAGGAACGCGAGCCAGACGCCATTACCGGCGAGACCGGCCGCCTCGCCCACGAGCACATAGATCCCCGCACCCAGAATGATCCCGACACCGGAAGCGGTTGCACCGAACAGCCCGATGCGACGTTGGAGCCCCGGTGGGGCGGCGCCTGCCACGCGATCTCCTCCGACCAGGCTGAGTCTGTCGACCGAACGGCGGCTTCACTCTACGCGAAGGGATGCCTGCGGGCCGTCGGGTGCTGAACCGGAGACTACGTGCGAAACGTTCGTGCGAGCACCGGCGAGGCTGACCGTGCCTCACTCGCCGGTGACAACTACCAGGAACGTGCCATTCGGGATCAAGCCACCCGGGAACAGCACGAGGAACGGTTGGTTCACGAAGTCGGGAGCGCCCGCCACGTATCCGCTCGGCAGGCCGCCTTGGAACACCCACACGGACCGTACTCGCACTCCCGGCGTCGCGACTGCGGTACTGACGTTGCCGCCGAGCCACTGCACCAGTGTCACGCCAGCAGGAGCGAGGGCGCCACGGAAGCCTCCACCCGACGTGGACGCGGCCACCGTCACCGTCACAGTGCTCGCAGCGCGGTGCAGGAAGCGATCAAACACCGACACCTCGAACATCACCGAGCCAGCCTCGGGCGCAGTGAACGTGGCGGACATGTTGCTGAACGTGAGTGCGACTGCAGGCCCCGAGACCTGCTTCCACTGATAGGTAAGCGAGTCGCCTTCTGGGTCCGAAGCCTCGACGACGAGAGAGACAGAGGCGCCAGGAGAGGCAGTTCGGTCGGCTGGCTTCGTGAGCACAGGCTTGCGGTTGCTGCCGTAGAGATTGATGAGCCAGGCGACCTCAGCGGCAGAAGCGCTCGGGCGGCAGGTCGTGAGGTCACTCCGGTTGAATGAGGGCCACATCAGATCGCTTCGGGTGTCAGAATGGCCGAAGCCGATCGCATGTCCCATCTCGTGTGCGACCAGAGTGCGCAGGCAGACCTCGGGTGCGTTGAAGTTGTTGTCGAGAATGATGTCGGTTTCGTCGAAATACCCGATGGGCGAGTCGGGTGACGTGAGCCAGGTACCCCGGGTCAAACCGGCCTGCGTTCCGCTCACCAGGTTGCGTGTGTCATCCCACGCGATCTCATTCATACCGTTGCCGATATTGACCTGCGTCGTAGTACAGACGCCCGCGTAGCGGATGCCGATGGCAGCATCAATGTTGTCCCACATCTCCACGGCCAGGCGGATCGCCTCGTGGAACTGGGCCGCGGTCACGGAAACCGGCCGGCCCGCCTCGATGGTGCAGAATGAGACCAGACTTGCGCTGGCCGGCCAACGTACGACCTGCCCGCTGCTGGAGAAGTTGTCGATGATGGCCTCGACGCCGTACGAGCGGTCGCCGTGGATCAGCGTCATGCCGTCGTCGAATAAGACTTCGTCCGGCGCGTCGGCCGCCGCGGTGGAGGTGAAACGGGGTACGAAGCAGGTAGCGACCACGACGAGCACGACCGCGAGCAGTCGTCGGCGGTGCGCTAGTGGAGACTGTTGCATCTGGACTCCGGAGGAGAAGCTGCTCCCACCAACTGTAACAACGCCTGCGGGCGCGCTCAGGCAGCCCCGGCGCTCACCGCGCGATCCGAGGTGGGCAGCGCGAAGAGGAGCGCCGCCGCAGTCAGTGCGCTCACGGCTCCGAGGGCGAATGGTGCCCAGACACCGACGTGGTCCCACAACACCCCCGCGAGCGTGCTGGCCACCAGCAGCAGCAACCCCGTGAGCATCCCGTAGGCGCCGAGCACCGAGGCGCGCCGCTCGACCGGGGCGAGGTCGCTGATCAACGCCTTCCCGACACCATCGGTCATCGCGATGTAGAGGCCGTAGACAGCGAACAAGGGCCAGACGAGGACGGCGTTCGTGGTCAGCGCGAATCCGGCGTACACGGCCGCGAAGATCACGAGGCCCAGGACGAAGACCCCACGCCGGCCGAGCCGGTCAGAGGCAATCCCCGCAGGCAGCGACGCGCTCATGTACACGAAGTTGTACACGACGTAGGCGAGTACGGCCGTCGTCGTCGACAGGCCGAGATCCTTCGCGCGCAGGATCAGGAAGATGTCGCTGGAGTTCCCGAGTGCGAACACCAGACTGGCTGCCATGAACAACAGCAGCCGTCGGTCCATGCTCCGGAACGTCTGGATGAGTGACGGGGAGTCGGCACTGGCGGTCGTCGCGCTCCGAGGCGGTCTCGCCGGCTCTCGGACGAACGCGAGGGACGCCACGGCCAGTAGGCCGGGGATCGCTGCGAGCAGGAAGACGAGCCGCAGGCGGTCATCAAGGACGGCGACGAGCACGAGCGCCAGCAGCGGGCCGAGGACGGCCCCTGCGGTATCCATCGCGCGATGCAGCCCGAACGCCCGCCCACGTAGCGCTGGCGGGGCCGAGTCGGCGATCAGCGCGTCCCGCGGGCTGCCGCGCACGCCCTTCCCGAACCGGTCGATGAAGCGGGCCGCGAGCACCAGCGGCCACGCGCTCGCAAGCGCAAGCATGAACTTGCCGAGGGCGGCCACACCGTACCCGGAGATGACGAGCGGCATCCGCCGTCCGATGCGGTCGGAGAACCAACCGGATGCCAGCTTGAGCAGGCTCGCCGTGCTCTCCGCGATGCCCTCGATGAGGCCCACCACTGCGACCGGAGCGCCCAGCGTGGTCGTCAGGAATATTGGCACGAGCGGGTAGATCATCTCGCTGCTCACGTCAGCGAAGAAACTCGTGATACCCAGGAGGATGACGTTTCGGGGAAGCCCGTCGAACAGACGTTGTCGCAAGCGAGCCAACGTGATCGTCACGGGAGCACCTCAGTCAGAAGGACCTCGGGCGGGACGAGAGTGGCTCCCCGACGTGGATTCGAACCACGAACCTACCGGTTAACAGCCGGGCGCTCTACCGTTGAGCTATCGGGGAACGGGATGCCGCCAGTTTGACGCCTCACGCGGTGTCGGGCAAGCGCGGGGAACCCCTCGATCCCGGCCGCGCCGCCCGGCGTACCATGGCCCGGATGCCCGCTGGTGTAGCGGTAGCACGATGGACTTTGGATCCACAGGGCGAGGTTCGAACCCTCGGCGGGCAGCCAACCTCCCACCTTTGTCCAGCGTCCCCAGCCCTTCAGGGAGCGCCAGGTGACCGAATCCTTCTATATCGAGCCGGTCCAGCCCGTACTCCGTCGATTCGTCGAGGACTTCCGGAACGTTGTGGCGCGTGACGGAGGGACCCCCGCCCTCATGCCCACCCTGCGGGATGCCACGCAGCGGCTCATCGCAGATGCCTCCTGGATCGACGACACCTTCCGCCAACCAGTGCCGGGCACCACGGCCACCTGGGCTGTATACCGGTCGCAGGACCCCGACCTGTGCATCTTCACGATGGTCGTGCCGCCGATGGGCATGACCAAGGTGCACAACCATCTCACCAGCGGATGGGTTGGACTCGTACAAGGAGCGCAGATCGAACGCAAGTTCCTGCGCCGTGACGACGGATCGCGGCCGGGCTACGCGAAGGTCGAACTCATCTCGGAAGACCCCATCCGCCTCGGCGAACTGACGCCCCTCGAGTACCCCAACCACGACATCCACCAGGTCGTGACCGCCTCGGCGGAGGCCTCCGTCTCGCTGCACGTCCTGTGCAATGACCTTGGCACTGTCGAGCGGCAGACCTTCGAGCCGGAGCATGACGCGGTCACCAACTTCGTCTCTGGATACACGAATGTAGGTGGAGGCTCACTGATCGGCCGTTAGGTACTGAAGGGGGCGATCGATGCTGGTCGTCATGACGGTCACGCTCACCGCGGTGCTCGCGGCCCTCAGTCTGCTATTCCTCGGGCTGGAATCATGGCGACCGGCCATCCGAGGACAGAAGCACCTCCGTCGAGGATGGCGCACCGATGTCATCTACTGGTTCATAGTCAGCACGATCGGCAAGTGGTTCGCGCGGGCCATCGTGCTCCTCGGGATTGCCTTGCTCGGCATCCTCGCCACGCAAAGCCTCGACCGCGATGCGATCAAGGCGTGGGCGATGCGTGACACGCCACTCCAGCGCCAGCCGTGGGCGCTGCAGGCCTTCGAGATCCTGGTACTGACTGACTTCGTGGGGTACTGGTCTCATCGGATGTTCCACGCGTGGCCGCCAGCCTGGCGGTTCCATGCCATCCACCACTCGAGCACGGAGGTGGACTGGCTCTCCGCCGTCCGGCTCCACCCGATCAACGACGCCGTCTCAAACGTTCTGACTGCCGCGGCGTTCGTCCTCGTGGGTTTCGACGCGAAGACGCTGGCGTTCGCAGTGCCGTTCTTCACGCTCTACGCGATCGCGCTGCATGCGAACCTCGACTGGTCGGTCGGGCCGTTGCGGTACGTGGTCGCCAGCCCCGTCTACCACCGCTGGCACCACACGACGGAGGAGGAAGGCCTGGACAAGAACTTCGCCGGGCTGTTCCCGGCCTACGACCTCATCTTCGGCACGGCTTACCTGCCGAAGGGGCAGCAGCCGAGGAAGTTCGGCATCTCGGGCGAGCCCGTGCCGGACTCGTTCTGGGGGCAGTTGATCTACCCGTTCCGTCCCGCCGCTCGCGCCACCCTCGCGCCACCGCCTTCCGAGTAGGGCGCCACACGAGGCCAACCACAGCACGACCGCCCGGATCCCGGGCGGTCGTCTTCGTGGGCCGTGGTACCGAAGGTGGGATTCGAACCCACA
>SCVR01000082.1 GCA_004296805.1 Dehalococcoidia bacterium | reverse complement strand
TCGTGTCCGTCGTCGAGATCGCCCGCATCATGTCGACTGCGTCCGCGTAGTCGATGATCCCGTGCTGCATGTCCACGCACAGCCAGTCGAACCCCGCGTGGCTCAGCGACTCCGTCGCATGCGCCGAGGGGATCGAGAGCCACGCCCCGATCGTCGACTTCCCCGCGCGCCAGGCTCGGAGGGTGGTGTTGGGTCGCATGTGGCCGCCTTTCGTGCGGTGAGACTCTCGTGCAACGTCGAGGTTTAGCGAAGCACCCGCTTCGGCTTCACCGCGGCGCGGTTCGGGACCGTGGCGAACGCCGTCGGCCACTTCCCCTGCATGAACTCGACGACCGTGTGGCCGACGCGTTCCTTGATCTGCTGGTTGGAGGCCTCCGAGTAGAACGCGGCATGCGGCGTCACCGCGACGTTGTCGAACGCCAGCAGCGGCGAGTCCGCCGCCACCGGCTCCACCTCGAACACGTCCATCCCCGCCCCCGCGATCCGCCGCTCGCGCAACGCCTCGACGAGGGCTGCCTCCTCGACGATCGGCCCGCGCGCCGTGTTCACGAGGATCGCCGTCGGCTTCATCTGCGCGAACGCCGCGCGGTTGAACAGGTGGTGCGTCTCCGGCGTCAGCGGCGCATGCACCGTGATGTGGTCGGCCCGCGCCAGCAACTCCTCGAACGTCGCCACCCGCTCGACCCCCGCTTCCGCGAACGCCGCGACATCGAGGTACGGGTCAAACGCGATGACGTGCATCCCGAACGCGCGTGCCCGCACCGCGACCTCGCGCCCGATCGCCCCCAGCGCCACGATGCCCAGCGTCTCGCCCGTGATCGGCGGCACCACCGGCATCCCGGGACCTCGGTAGTTCCCCTGGCGCATCGCGCGGTCGTGCGGCAACAACTTCCGCGCCACCGCCAGCAGCAGCATCATCGCGTGGTTCGCCACCTCGGGCTGGCAGAAGTCCGGGTAGTGCGCCACCACGACCCCTCGCGCCGTCGCCGCTGGCACGTCGAGCGAGTCCAGCCCCACCCCGTACCGGATGATCAACTCGAGGTTCGGCAGCCGGTCGAGGACCGGTCCGTCGAACTGCGCGCCGCTCACCAGCACGCACTGCGCGTCCTGCAGCAGCGCCACCCGCTCATCCGTCGAGGTCGCCCGCTGCACCACCACGCGCCCGCCCGCCGGCTCGATGATCGACCGCTCGATCGCGAACCACGCGGGGTCGTTGGATTCACTCTGGACGGCGGTAAACGGTGGGACGGTGGGCATGCGCGGGAGTATAGCCCGGCCCCCGGACCGCCTCGGATCGCCCTCGATCACCCGGCGGAGGCCCGCCAGCCGAGCGGATCACACCGGCCTCGCGGTGTACGATCGACCCTCCGAACGCGCCCTGAGGAGACCTCGATGAACGACACCCTGCACGCCCGGCTCACCGAGCACATCGACCCCGACCACGAGTGCTCGCCGCACAACGGCGGCTGTGACATGCCCCACTACCTGATGAACTTCGGCCTCCCGCGCTACGTCGCGCAGTGGCCAGAGGGCTCCGAGGCACGCCTCAAGCTCGACGACCTGCGCGAACTCCGCGAGATCGAGGCCGAATAGGCGAGCGGCGAGGCAGCGAGGCCCCCGTGGCGATCCAGCCGCACGAGCGCGCGCTCTTCACCGCCGACCGCTGGTTCCGCATCCTCGGGTCCGCCACCGTCATGGCCCTCGCGTCGACAGCCGTCCTGCTGTTCGCCGAGGGCAGCGCGTGGCGCGTCACCTTCGTGATCGCCCACCTCGCCGCGCTTCTGGGGCTGCTCCCGCTCGCCGGCATCCTCGTCATGCGCGCCTACCACCAGTCCGGTGGCATCGTGCCAATGGTGAAGCGCTACCCCGCGATCGCCATCTTCGTCGCCTGCCTCACCGTCACCGTCGCCGCCTCACTCCTCAACTTCAACGGCAACCGCGACGCCCGCCGCATCGCCAACCTCGCCAGCGTCGCCCTCCTCCTCATCCTCGTCGTCCGCTACCTCCGCTGGTCCCGCCAACCGCGGTCCTAGCGACCCCGGCCCAGCCTGACTCTCTCGCCCCACGCATCGAGGTCTCACCAACCAACGAACATCGCTGCATGACTCCATGGATCGATGTCTGGTTCCCCCTCGCCCCTCGAGGGGCGAGGGGGTTAGGGGGTGTGGGGTGAACCTGATCTGTAACCCCTTCCCCCGAGGGGAAGGGGCAGGGGGTAGGGCCGCTCTCGCGAAGCGAGGTGGTACGGCTCTCACACCACACATCGAAGCGTCACCCAACCAACACGCCTCGCCCAACATCGGATGGCACACGCTCACCCGAGACGCAGCCCTCGGCATCTGACCTCCCCCTCGCCCTTGAGGGCGAGGGGGCCGGGGGGAGTGGGTGGCCACAAAGAGAAGAACCCCTTCCCCCGAGGGGAAGGGGCAGGGGATGGGGCCGCTCTCGCGAAGCGAGGCGGTACGGCTCTCACACCACACATCGAAGCGTCGCCCAGCAGACGAGGCTCAGCGGCGACGCGCCGTCCTCGCTAGGACGCCCACTGCAAGAACGCGTCCGTGTCCGTCTCCTCCAGCACGCGCAGCGCCAGCGGCGGATACGGATACAGCTCGCTCGCCTTCATTCGCCGCCCCACGTCCACCACCACCTCGAGGTGCTCGCGACGCAACTCCCCCGGCGACCGCAGCCCGATCGCCCGCGTCACCACCATCAGGTCCTCCTGCACCGCACGCGCATAGTTCGCCACACGCGGCGCCTTCTCCACCGGCACCAACCCCCGCTGCCGCCACTTGCTCTGCGTCGCCACACCAGAGGGACACGTGTTCTCGTGGCAGCGCAGCGCCTGGATGCACCCCAGCGCGAACAGGAACCCGCGCGCCACATTCACGAGGTCCGCCCCCACCGCCAGCGACTGCGCCGCGTCCGCCCCCGTGATCGTCCGTCCCGCTGCGATGATCACGATGCGGTCGCGCACCCCGTGACGCCGGTACGCGTCGTCCACCTCGATCACCGCGTCACGCAGCGGCAGTGCCATGTGATCCGACAGCGACAGCGGCGCCGCCCCCGTGCCACCCTCGGCGCCGTCTACCGACACGTAGTCCGGCCCGCGCCCTGACCGCGCCAGTTCCGCCGCCAACGCGTCGATGAACCCCGCGTCGCCGAGCGCCACCTTCACACCCACCGGCACCGGCACGGTCGCCTTCATCCGCTCGACGAACGCGATCAGCTCCGGCACGTTGTGGAACTCCGTGAACCGGTTGGGAGAGTGCGAGGCGTGCCCCACCGGGATCCCGCGGATCGCCGCGATCTCCTCGGTGACCTTCGCCCCGGGCAGGATGCCGCCCTTGCCCGGCTTCGCGCCCTGGCTCAACTTCACCTCGAAGGCGCGCACCTGCGGATGCCGCCCCCACTCCTCCACCTTCGCCCAGTCGAGGGCACCGTCCGGTGTCCTCACCCCGTACTTCGCCGGCCCGATCTGGAACACCACGTCCCCGCCGCCAGCGAGGTGGTACGGCGACAGCCCGCCCTCGCCCGTGTTGATGTAGGCGCCCGCCTCCGCCGCGCCCTCGGCCAGCGCCGTCACCGCCGCCGCTGACAGCGCCCCGAACGACATCGGCGCGATGTTCACGCGCGAGCGCACGAGGAACGGCCGAGGCCGCGTCGCGCCGATCACCACCGGCCGCGGGTCCTCGGGGGCCTCCTCCGTCAGCGTCGGAAACGCCGACGGCAGGAAGTGGTAACTCCCAGGTGCGGACGGGTCACGCTGCGTGCCGAAGCCCACTGCCGCGTTCACGCCCTTCGCGTTCTGGTACACCCATGACCGCTGGGCCCGGTTAAACGGACGCTCTTCGAGGTCGCTCGTCACGATGTACTGCCGCAACTCCGGCCCCACGCGCTCCACGAGGTACCGGAGCCGCCCCACCAGCGGATACACCCGTCGGATCGCGTGCCGCGGCTGCAGCAGGTCCTGCAGCGTCAGCAGCCCCAGTAACCCCACGATGACGAGCACGATCGCCCATCCCGGCATGGCACACCCCTCGCTGTCCCCCGCTTCGCGCGGAAGGACGCTTACCGGGGACTATCGAGTGCCTGAGTGCTGCCGTTAGTCGGGTGAACCCTGACGGACTACTCGCCGCGCAACTGCCGGTGCATCGCCTCCGAGTCGGTCTCCATCCACGACTCGGCCAGACGCCCGCCTTCCACGCGGAACATGTCCAGCCAGGTGAACCTCACCGGCTTCCCGGTCGGTGGATATCCCATGAACTCGCCGAGGTGCGTCGCGTCGTCGTGCCCGCGCACCACCACGCGGTCACCTTCCGCGACCACGTCGTCCAGCGTGCTGTGCAGGTCGGGGAAGGCCCTCCGCTGCATCTCTGCGAACCGTGCGATGTCGTCCGGGCTCATCACCGCGAAACCGAAGCCGTTGTGGTTGCGGTACGCCTCCGCCAGGAACTCGCGCACCCGGTGGTACTCACCGCGGTTGTAGATCGCCTCGAAGAAGTCGCGGACGAGGCGCTTGTTGGCTTCGAGGTCAGGTCCCATCGCGCCCCCTCAGGCCATCCACCCGTCGACGATCGGCAGGAGATCCGCCAGCGACGTGATTGTCGCGTCCGGCGTCACGCCCTCGTGCGACGGCACCACCGCGTTCGGGCGGTGCACCCCACGCATGCCCACCCGCTGCGCCCCGAACACGTCGTCGAAGAGCCGGTCGCCTACGTACGCCGCCTCTGCGGCTTCCACCCCGAGCGTTTCGAGGGCATGCCGGAACGCCTCCGGATGCGGCTTCATGTGCGTCATCTCGCTCGTGTAACAGCGGGTGTCGAGGTACGGCGTCAGCCCGTCCCGCTCCAGGAAGTGCTCGTGGTACGCCTTCGACCAGTGCGTGTTGGAGAGCATCCCCACCCGCAGCCCGCGCTCCTTCAGCCCTGCCAGGGTCGAGCGCGCGTCTTCGAAGTGCCGGATGTGCGGCGTCCACGTGTCGAGGTAACGCGTCCCCGCCTCCTCGATGATCGCCTCGGCCACATCGATGCCCAGGTCCCGGGTCGCCTCCCGCAGGATGTCCGGCAGCGCATAGGCGAGCGCGTCGCCCGTCGTGCGCTCCCACATCCGCTCGTCCACGTGCACCAGCCGCGTGAGGATCTCGTCCGCCAGCAGGTTCGAGTGCTGCGCCAGGTGTTCCGCCGCCAGCCGCCACATGTCCAGCAGTTCGATGTCGGCGTAGTGCGAAAGCGTCCCGCCCCAGTCGAAGATCACCGCACGCAACGGAGGCCGCTCGCTCATCCTTCGCGCACCGCGGGCGCACGGTCGATCGCCACCTGCGTGATCCGCCGCTCGTCCGCCGCCACCACCGTGAACCGGTAGCCGAGGTAGTCCACGTACTCGCCCACGGCCGGGAAGCGGCGCAGCAGCGCCAGCACCAGCCCCGCCACCGTGTTCGCCTCGATCTCCTCGAAGTCCAGGTCCAGGTCGTCCTCGAGGTCGGCCAGCAGCATCGCCCCCTCGACGACGTTGTGCCCCTCGGCGGTGACGGGCGCCCCCTCCGCCTCGAACCCCGACTCCGAGCGCAGTTCGCCCAGCACTTCCTCCATGATGTCCTCGATGGTCACGAGGCCGGACGTCGACCCGAACTCGTCCACCAGCATCACCATGTAGGAGGCGCTCGCCTGCATCACGTCGAGCACCCGGGCGATCGAGGCGTGCTCGGACTCGAACGGGACGGTGCGCATCAGGTCGCGCGCCCGCCGCCCGGAGGCGCCTCGCACCTGCGCTGCATTGAGGTCGGACAGGTGCAGGTACCCCACTACCTTGTCCGGCGTGCCGTCGTACACCGGCAGCCGGAGGAACCCCGCCACCGCGAGCGCCTGCGCCGCTTCTGAGGCGGGCGCGTCCGCGGCGACGGACACCATGTCCACCCGCGGCACCATGATCTCCTGCACCTGCCGGTGTTGCAGCGTCAGCGCGCCCAGCAGGTGCTCGGAAGCCTCTTCCTCCAGGGAACCCGACTCGGCGCCGATCCGGATCGCCGTCCGCAACTCCGCCGCCGTCAGTGCCGCGTCTGCGTCCTCGATCCCGCCGCCGAACAGCCGCAGCGCGCCGCGCGCGATCATGTCCAGCAACCACGAGGCCGGGCGCGTGACGATCACCCACACTGTCATCGGCCAGACGAAGATCCGGCTGATCGTGAACGCGTGCGAGAGCGCCAGCGTCTTCGGGCCGGCCTCACCAAACACCACCAGCCCCAGCGCCACGGCGAGCGTCGCGATCAGGATGGCGCGCCCGTCGTCCGTGATCACCCGCGTCATCGCCGCCGTGCCCACCGCCGCGGTCGCCGTGTTCGCGATGTTCTGTCCGAGCAGGATGGCTGAGAGGAGCCGCCGAGGGTGGTCCACCAGCGCCTGCACCCGGGCAGCCCCCGGCA
>SCVR01000081.1 GCA_004296805.1 Dehalococcoidia bacterium | reverse complement strand
GAGACCGTGCCGCGATAGAGCATTGTCGTCGCCAGGATGTGGTGCTTCGTGTCCAGCAGCAGCAGGCGGAGTTCCTCCTGCTGCAGCAGTTCCATCTCTGGTTGCAGCACCCGCGCGATCACCTCCGGCCCCGTCACCGTCACCCGCGCCCCGCCCACCTCGAGGGCTGCCCGCCGTCCGAGTTCGAACGCCGCCGCGATCGTCGTCGCCTTCGCAGGGCCCAGGCCGTGCATCTCCGCCAGCGTGGCCAGGTCGCTACCCGCGAGGCCGCGCAACCCGCCTCGCTCCACCAGCAGTCGATGCGCCACCGCCATCACGTCCTCCCGCGCCGTCCCCGTGCGCAGCAGGATTGCCAGCAACTCGTCCGTCTTCAGCGCCCCCGGCCCCAGCCGCAGCAACCGCTCGCGCGGCCGCTCCGCCTCCGGCATCTCGGCGATCCGGAACCCTGAGCCGTGTGAAGTGCTCGCAACCACGGGGGCGGCAATGAACGTCATGTACGGCAGGATGCCGTGCGCCGTCCCTAACTCGAAGGGGGAAGTGGCACTACCTAGAAGGCGCGGAGGCGAGGCGGGTGATGCGCACCAGCGTGTGCGAGTGCGGCCAGTGCTCCACGCGCACCTGGTCCCCCAGCCGCAGTTCCATGCCGGCCACCGGGCCCAGTTCGAACAGTTTGTTCTCCACCAGGATGTAAGTGACCTTGCCGATGAACGCGAAGCGGGCCTTGCTCCACATCCGCTCCACGCGGCCTTCGGTGGTCACCGGTGACGCGGACAGATCGCGCAGCGCCGCGACCGCCTCCATGTCCAGCGGGATCGCGAAGATGCCCACGATAAACACCATGATCAGCGACTGCGGCAGCGAGGTCAGCGCGTAGACCAAGATGACCGTCGACAGGAGCGCGCCCGGCGCAAGGTAGGCCGTGCGCCGCAACAACGCCTGCCGGTGCTTCGGGTGGTCTTCGATCACGTCGCTGTTCATCGCGCCCCCTCTGGCGTGGTGAGAGTGCGAGGGTAGCGCAGCCGCTCTGTCCCCGGGTGTACCGCGAGGGGCGGAGGTTAGCGGGCGGGGATGTTCAGTTTCTGCCCGATCTGGATCGCGCGCGGGTCCGTGATGTTGTTCGCCTTCGCGATGGCATCGGCGACGTCCTGAGTGTTCCCGCCGGGTGGTGTGAACCGCTGAGCGATGCTCGACAGGGTGTCGCCCGCCGCCACGGTGTAGGTGGTCGCGTCACGCGGGATCGGGGTCGCGGCGGGGGTTGGCGTCGCAGTTGGTGTGGGCGAGGGTGTCGCGGTCGCAGTCGGAGAGGGTGTCCGCGTCGGCGTCGCGCTGGCGCCGGGCGTGGTGCTCGCGGCGGGCGTCCCCTCGGCCGCGCCGGGCGTCGCTGTCGCGCTCGAAGCCGCCCGAGGCGTCCCCGTCTGCACGAGGTTGGCGATGGAGGAGGGCGGCCCGTCCTGGTCCGCGCGTGCGGGCGGCAGCACCAGCAGCCACACCGCCACGATCGAGCCGATCAGCAGCGCCGCGAGCGAGCCTCGGAACACGCGGTAAGATGGGACAGCCGAGGCGGGGTCCATGCAGCGGTCGCACAGGGCGTCGCCGTGGTTGTCGCAATACAGCGCGCCACACCGGGCACACTCCTGCGTCGCCTGTTCGTCACACGCGTAGCAATGCATCGCTAGAGGCTACCACCGAGGGCGGCCCGGGCGGCAGGCCGGGCACCTCGATTCTGTGGAGGCACGAAGGTCACCTACGGGTTCAGGTTGATTAGCGCGCCGGTCCCGAAGTCCAGGCTGCGGTAGTAGCAATTGCGAGGCTCGCCCGCGGCATTCTTCGTGTGGCAGATCCCACCTCGGCGGGGGCGCACCCGGTACAGCAGCGAGTTCTGCTCGCAGTTCACCCGCACGTCCAGCAGGTCGTACGTCTCACCGGAGGTCTTCCCCTTCTCCCACAACTCGTTACGGGAGGTGCTCCAGAACACCGCCGTACGCGTCTCCACGGCGACCTTCAGCGCCTGCTCGTTCACGTAGGCGACGAGGATCACCTCGCCCGTGTCCACGTCCTGCACGGCACAGGGCACCACGCCGCCGACCTGCGCGACCTGTTCGAGCTTGTGCCAGTCGAGGGTGAGGGCCGTGCCCTCTTCCAACGCGGATCCGGCCATGACGTGACCTCCTCTGCGGATGGGACGACGAAGCGCCGGCCGTGACGGCCGGCGCTTCGCGAGTGCAGCGTGCGCGCAACCGATGAGGGCTACGCGGCGAGCACGAGCGTCGGGCGAACTACTTGAGCTCGACCTTGGCGCCGGCCTCTTCGAGCTTCTTCTTCGCGTCGGCGGCCTCAGCCTTCGGCAGGGCCTCCTTGACGGTCTTCGGCGCAGCCTCCACCAGGTCCTTCGCCTCCTTGAGGCCCAGGGCGGTGAGCTCGCGCACGACCTTGATCACGTTGATCTTGTTCGCACCGAAGTCGGTCAGGACCACGTCGAACGAGTCCTTCTCCTCCTCGGCGGCGGCAGCGCCACCACCACCGGCGGGGGCGGCCATCATGGCCACCGGCGCAGCAGCGGACACGCCGAACTCGTCCTCGATCGCCTTGTTCAGGTCCCGGAGCTCCAGCAGGGTCATGCCCTTCAGGACTTCCATCACCTCTTCGACCTTCGCCATCTCAGTCCTCCTCAGTCACCGCTCCGGGTGACGCTGTGCACATGTCGCGACGTCCGAGGCCTTAGGCCGCGGCGCCTTCCTCCAGCTGCTTCGCGCGCGCCTCCACGAGGCCCACGAACTTGCGCTGGGTTGCGAGCACCAGGTTGTTGAACTCCGCCACCTTGGCGATGACGTTCCCCGCGATCCGAGCCACCAGTTCTTCCCGGGACGGGACGGTGGCCAGGTCACGCACGTACGCCGCGTCCACGACACGGCCTTCGACGACCGCGTTGCGGATGGCGATCTTCGTGGCCGCCTCGTTGGCGCGGACGAACTCGGACAGCGCCTTCGCGACGCCGACCATGTCCGTGAAGCCGACGACCATGGCGGTCGGGCCTTCAGTCAGTTGGGCAAACTCAGGACGGCCCGCCCGGTCCGCAGCGATGCGGAGCAGGGTGTTCTTCACGACGTGCATCTCGGCGCCGGCCTTGCGCAACGTCGTGCGCAACTCCGTCTGCTTCGCCATCGTCATCCCGGCGTACGACGTCGAGATGGCGATCTCCGCGCGGGAGACCACGTCCGTGAGTTCGGCGACCTGTGCCACCTTGCGAGGTGTAGGCACGCACTCCTCCATCCGGCGCCCGCTGCATCGAGGCCAACCCTCGGACACAACTTGCGCCCTCCACCGCCGGACTTCCGGGCGAGAGGGCGCATCGCGCCACCAGCGTGGCTGGTGGGGAGGTGCGGAAATCCTCGCCTGGACGGGTGGGCCGGACTCGGCGCCGTTATCCCTCGGGGGACCCGTGTTCTTGGGCGGTCGCCCCACGCCGCTCGTGGGACTCGTCTGGAGATCATGCGGGCGGACGCCGCTGGGGTCAACCGGGGGTCCGCGCCACCGCCACATCCTCCACCTTGCGGGGCGCTGCTCGAATCACAGGACGGTCTAACTACCTGCCTCCGGCGGCCCGATTGACGGTCACTCCGTGACCCGCAACGCACGATGTGAGGGTGGACATCCGAGGTCGAGCGCCATAATGCGGTCAAAGCGGCCGAGCAAAAGGTCACAGAGCGCCGGATCCCACTGGGCGCCGGCGCCGCTTCCCAGCTCGGCACGCACCACGCTCCACGACATACCGCGGCGATAGGGTCGGTCAGCGTGCATCGCGTCGATCGAGTCTGCGACCGCGAAAATGCGCGCGTCCAGCGGGATGTCGGTGCCAGCAAGTTGGTGTGGATAGCCGGCGCCGTCCCACCGCTCGTGATGCGCGGCAACGGTCTCCGCTGCGGGAGCAAGGGAGGGGATGGTGGCAAGCAAGTCGCCCCCCAGCAGCGGATGACGCCGGATGACAGCCCACTCAGAGGCGTCCAAGGCGCTTGGCTTCTTCAGGATCTCGTCCGGGATGCCCAGCTTGCCGATGTCATGCAGGCGAGCACCCACCTCGATCATCGGGATGCGCTCCACGGGCACACCCTGAATAAGCGCGATCTCCATCGCGAGACACGCGACGCGGCTCACATGCTCGCCAGTGACGGGATCGTGTGCGCGGAGCTGGCCCAGCAGGACATCGGCGTCCGCGTATGCATGGTCAGGTGTCTGCGGCCGTTCGACCTTCCGATGCGGTCGCAGATCATCGGGAACTGACATGGCACTCCCCCAACTCCCCAGACGGCGATGATCGGGCGCACCGTTGGCGGCTTGTGCAGCCATCATCCCGTACTGCGTGTTCTTCGGATCCCCCTCACGCAGCGTTCCGTGAATCATCGGTGAGCGGTGAGCGGCGTCACGGATTCGACGTGCGTCGGGGCAACCCACCCTCGATGCCTCACCCACGACGAAGGGCGGCCTCGCGGCCGCCCTTCGCGAATCTCCCAGAGGGAACGGAACTAGTTGTTCGCGCCCACCGGCTGCTTCAACTCCTGGAGTTCCAGCCGCACGCCCGGGCCCATCGTGGAGGCGATGGAGGCCGTGCGGATGAGCTCGCCCTTACCGCCCGTGGGGCGGTTGCGCATGATCTCCGCGATCATCGCGCGCAGGTTGTCCATCAACTGCTCCTGGGTGAAGGAGGCCTTCCCGAGGATGACGTGGATGACATTGTTGCGGTCGATGCGGAAGTCCACGCGGCCGGCCTTCGCCTCACGCACACCACGCGCCATGTCCTCCGCCACCAGCACGGTGTTGTTGCGGGGGTTCGGCATCAGGCCGCGGGGGCCGAGGACGCGTCCCAACGAGCCGACCTTGCCCATCAACTCGCGCTGGGCGATAGCGGTGTCGAAGGCCAGGAAGCCGTCCTGCACGCGCTTGATCAACTCGTCCGCGCCCACGATGTCCGCGCCGGCAGCCTCCGCGTTCGCGGCGGCTTCGCCCTCCGCGAAGACCAGCACGCGCACGGCCTTGCCGATGCCATGGGGCAGGATCACCGACCCGCGCAGCTGCTGGTCGGCGTGGCGGCCATCGAGGCCTGTCTTGATGTGCAGTTCGACCGTCTCGTCGAACTTCGCCGTGGCGCACTGCTTCACCAGCGCGACGGCCTCTTCCAGGGAGTAGGACTTGGTCTTGTCGACCTGCTCGCGCAGGCCCGTGATTCGCTTGGCGATGGGCATGGCTAGTTGACCTCGATTCCCATGGAGCGGGCGGAACCCTCGACGATGCGCATCGCGTCGTCCAGGTTGTCGGTGTTGAGGTCGGGCAACTTGATCTTCGCGATCTCCGTCAGCTGCGCGCGGGTGATGGACCCGGCACGCTGGGTGAGGTTCTTCGCAGAGCCCTTCGGGATCCCGGCGGCACGACGCAGCAGGTCGGAGGCCGGGGGAGTCTTCAGGACGAAGTTGAACGAGCGGTCTTCGAAGATCGTGATGCGCGCCGGGATGACGCCGTCCATCGCCTTCGTCTGCTCGTTGTACGCCTTGCAGAACTCCATGATGTTGATGCCGTGCGGGCCCAGTGCAGTACCAACCGGCGGGGCAGGGTTTGCCTTGCCGGCGGGGATCTGCAGGGTCACGACGGTGCGGACCTTCTTCGCCATCTGTCTCTCCTTCGCGCGCCGGCCGGGAACGCCCCGCCCTGGTCGCGCTCCCTCTGGCGGTCCTGCCGCTCAGAGGTATGCACTGTGTGAACGCAACACCCGGGGGCGCTGCGGCTGACCCTCGACTAGCGCTTCTGCACCTCGAGGAAGTCGAGTTCGACCGGGGTCTCCCGGCCGAACATGGAGACCATCACGCGCACGCGGCCACGCTCCATGTCGAGCGAGTCCACCATGCCGATCATGTCGCTGAACGGGCCGCTGGTGACCACCACCGACTCGCCCACCGTGAAGCCGATGTTCACGCGCGGCTGGGCGACCTGCTGGTCGCGCATCAACTGCTCCACCTCGGCGTCCGCCATCGGCGTCGGCTTCTGCTGGCTGTCCGATGTGGTGGAGGCGAACCCGGTGACGCCCGGCGTGTGCCGGACCACGTACCAGGAGTTGTCGTCCATCCGCATCTGCACGAACACATAGCCTGGGAAGCGCTTGTGGGAGACGGTCTTCCGCTGGCCGTTCTTGATCTCGATCTCTTCCTGGGTCGGGATGAACACCTGGAAGATCCGGTCGGACAGGTCCATCGCCTTCACGCGCTGCTCGAGCGAGGTCTTCACCTTGTTCTCGTAGCCGGAGTAGGTCTGGACGATGTACCAGGCGCGGCCATCGTCCTTCGCCTCGGGCTCGTCGCCGGTGGCCGTGCTGACGGTCTCGTTCACCATGATGGTTCCCCTTACCGCAGCAACGTCTGCTCGACGACCCAGCCAAAGAGCAGGTCTGCCCCGCCCATCACCATGCCGAGGAGGAGCGAGATCACCACGACGACGGTCGTCAGGTTGACGACCTCCCGCCGTGATGGCCACGTGACCTTCTTCAGTTCAGCGACGATGTCACCGAACCAGCGGCGCGGCGAGAAGCCGGTCTCCGCACCCGCCACTGCCGGTGCGGTCACCGACATCGCGGGTGCGCGACGCGACTGCTGCGCTTCGCGTTGCTTCTGACGGCGTTCGGCGCGCTCCTGCGAGCGGCGCATCTCACGACCCATGTCTGTTGTCCTGACTCCCGCCGAGGGCGGTGCGTACGTCGAGGAGTGGAGCGGACGCGGTCAGCGCGTCTCGCGGTGGGAGCGGGTGACGCGGCAGCGCGGGCAGAACTTCTTCAGTTCCAGCCGCTCCGGGTCATTCCGCTTGTTCTTCTTCGTGACGTAGTTCCGCTCCCGGCACTCTGTGCAGGCAAGCGTGATGTGGTCGCGGTCCTGTGCCTTCGCCATTGCTGTCTCCTACGCTCCCGGCCGCCTCAGGCTGTCGCCGGTGCAGTCGCGTTGGTGGCCCTCGGAACGTTCCGGGGGCTCCCTAGGTTACTCCATCTACTCGATGATCTTGGTGACGACGCCAGCGCCCACCGTCCGGCCACCCTCGCGGATGGCGAAACGCAGGCCCTCTTCGATGGCGATCGGGTAGATCAGCTCGATGTTCATCTGCACG
>SCVR01000080.1 GCA_004296805.1 Dehalococcoidia bacterium | reverse complement strand
GTCAACATCCTCCAGCAGTTCTGGGCGCCCTTCGCCCTCTGGGTCGGTGGGGTCGAACTCGAGCAGAACGCAGAGCTGGCGCTGAACGCCGGGCGCATGGCCCATCGTGATGAAGTCGAGGCGATGTGCGAGGCGTTCTTCCGGAAGCTGAGCGCGCGCGAGGCCTTCCGGGAGGGCCAGGAGAAGTGGCGCGTCCCCATCGGGTACGTCCAGTCCTTCGCTGACCTGCGCGCCGATCCCCAACTGGAGTCGCGCCGCTTCTGGCGCGGCATCGAGGCGGAGCCGGACGTCGCGGCGCCAGATCTCGAGGGCATCGTCGTTCCAGGGTCCGCATTTCAGTTCGCCGGCGAACGCCGAGCGCCCGAACGGCCGCCGCGGCCGGTCATCGCGTCGCCCGCTGCCGTCACCTGGCAGAGCAACGATGCGCCAGTCGGGGGCACCGCACCGAAGGCACGTCCCCTCGAAGGCATCCGGGTCCTCGACTTCACGCGCATTTGGTCAGGCCCGCTCGCGACCCGGTTCCTCGCCGACCTCGGTGCCGATGTCCTTCGCATCGAGGCGCCGGACGGACGGGGGCCCGCATCGGTGCCGCGCGGTGGTGGCGGGTACTACCCGGGTGGCGAGCCCGGGGAGAAGCCGTACAACCGTCAGGGCCTGAACAACAAACTCATGCGCAACAAGCGCAGCCTCGCGATCGACTTGAAGTCGCCCGAGGGCAAGCGTGCCGTCCTCCGACTCGTCGCGAATGCGGACGTGGTCGTGGAGAACTTCAGTGCCCGTGCCATGCCCTCGCTCGGCCTCGACTACGAGGCGCTCAGTGCGAGGAACCCGCGCCTCATCTTCCTCACCATGCCGTCCTTCGGATCGCGAGGCCCGTACCGCGACTACGTGGGCCTCGGCCCCAGCATCGAGCCGCTCTCAGGGCTGACGGCTCTGATGGGCTATGGGAAGGACGAGCCGCGGATGACGGTGATGGCAATCACCGACGCCGCGTCCGGCGTCTGTGGGCTCTCGGCCGTCCTCACTGCCCTCTGGCAGCGAGAGCGCACCGGTAAAGGCGCGCTCCTCGACCTCTCACAGTCCGAAGCGATGGCTGCCTTCCTGGCCGAGGAACTCGTGGCGTCACAGCTGACGAATCGCGAACCGGAACGCCTTGGCAACGGTGCGTGGAACGCCGCGCCGTACGGGGTGTATCGCTGCCTGGGCGAGGATGAGTGGATCGCCATCGGCTGCACCACGGACGCCCAGTGGGCCGCCCTCGCACGGCTCGCCGGCCGTGGTTGGGACGCCGACGGTCGCTACGCCACCGCGGAAGGCCGCGTCGCGCGCCGCGCGGCCCTCGACGAGTTGATCGAGGGATGGACCACAGCCGAGGACAAGCGCACGCTGGCACGCCGCCTGCAGGCTGTGGGCGTGGCGGCCGCACCGGTGCACTCAGCGCCGGAGTGGCTCAGCGACCCGCACCTCGAGGCGCGCGGGTACTTCAGCACCCTGGAGACACCGGACGTGGGGCGCTACACCAGCGACGGACTGCCCCTCACGATCGATGGTTCACGCGGCTACGAAGCGTGGCGTGGTGCCCCAGCATTCGGCGCGCACAACGCCGAGGCGCTTCGCGCCGCGGGCTATGCCGAAGCGGAGATCGCTGACCTCGCGGCGCGCGGCATCATCGTCGACCGCCCGCCGCACTAGCGCGGGGGCCTACGAGTCGTAGGGCGGGAAACCGTCCTGTTCGTACTGCAGCCGCCGCAACATCGCCGGCCACTCCAGGATGCCGTACGGGCGCCGCGTGCCCGGCTGGTACTGGTTGGCCGTGTGCCGCACGACGTCGTCGTCCGGGACGATGACCTCAGACGTCAGCGCATCGATCTGCGCCTTACAGGAGTTCTCCAACTGGTACATCAGGTTGAACGCCTCGGGCACGGTCGGTCCGCATGTCAGCAGCCCATGGTTCTTCAGGATCATCGAGTTGTGCGGGCCCAGGTCCGCGATGAGCCGCGCCTGCTCCGCCTTGTTGATCGCCGGCCCCTCGTAGTCGTGGTACGCGATGTGCCCGATGAAGCGCATCGACGTCTGCGTCAGCGGCAACAGCCCGCGCTTCTGCGCCGACACCGCCATCCCGGCCCGCGTGTGCGTGTGGATGATCGCGCCGACGTCCGGCCGCGCACCGTGGATCGCGCCGTGGATGACATACCCGGAACGGTTGTAGGTGTAGTCGGTGTCCGGTTTCCACACGATCTCCCCGTCC
>SCVR01000079.1 GCA_004296805.1 Dehalococcoidia bacterium | reverse complement strand
GCGAGTTCAGTGGCGGGGCTTTCGGGTACCGCAGCGGGCAACCACTCCGCCGCGAGCTCCTGGCCCGCGCGGTTGGCTTCAAAGGCAAGGCCCTGTCCGTGATCGACCTGACTGCGGGGCTGGGTCGCGATGCCGTGGTGCTCGCCCTCCTCGGATGCGACGTCATCGCCATCGAACGCAATGCGGTGGTATTCGCGCTGCTCGAGGACGGACTGCGGCGCGCGCGAAACGCTGCCGACACGCCGGACGCCCTCGGCGAGCGGATCAGAGTCGTCAACGCCGACGCATGCGACTACCTCGCGGAGTTGGACCCGGGCTCGCTTCCCGACGTGATCTACCTCGACCCCATGTTCCCCGAACGGACGCACTCTGCCCTGGCGAAGAAGGAGATGCGGGCGCTGGCGCAACTCGTCGGCGCTGAGGAGGACGGGGAGCGCCTATTACGAGCGGCCCTCGCGACTCGCTGCCACCGAGTGGTCGTGAAGCGGCCGTTGCACGCCCCTCAGCTCGCAGAGGAAGTAGTCGGTGCGCCACCACCGCTGCAGTTCCGCGGGCGCTCGGCGCGCTTCGATGTCTACTTCCCGGATGTGGGCGTCACTCCGGCCAGTTGAGTACCTCGGCCGCCGCCCGGTGGAGGATCCAGTCCTTGTCATCTGAGGTCAGGAACGGAAGACCTTCCTGCCAGAGCCGCAGGCACTCCGCGTAGGTGTTCTTCGTGAGTTGCGTGATGTCTGCCTCCCAGAGCATCCGTGGCGCCCCGAATGCGTCGTACACACCGCGCAGGTACCGATGCACATCCTCGAACGGGTATGGCTGACGCGAGCGGTTCGGACCGTTCCCGACGTTCACGACGACCCTCGGGAACCTCGCGAGCGCGATCATGTCGTCGTAGGCGGCGAACGCCTCCGCGGGAGTGGTGCCCTCCTGCGTCGACAGGTGATCAATGATCAACGTGAGGTTGGGGTGACGCTCCGCGATCGGCAGCAGCCTGGAGGCGAACTGCCTCGACAACATCATCAGCGGGATCCCGAGCCGCTCGCAGGCCTCCCAGTACCACTCGAGAGCCGGGTCCGAGAACGCGTCCTCCACCTGAGTCGGCTTCGTCGGCCACTTCCCGCTCATGCGGATGCCCAGCATCGAGGGCTGTTCCAGCCAATGCTCCAGCAGCTCGGGCGTGGCCGGGTCGTAGGGATCGATGCGCCCCATGACCGCGAATCTGCCGGGATAACGCACGGCGGCACCGAGAGCCCTCGAGTTGTCCTCGCCCGCCCAGCCCGGTGGCACGATCACCGCGCGGTCGACGCCGATCGCCTCCATCGCCCCGAGCATCTCCTCGGGCGTGAAGCTGCGGGCGTGCCTCGCCGGCGGCTTCGACCGATCCGGATCACGCGGCCACGGGTGCTCGGGCGTGTCGGGCCAGTAGAGGTGCACCTGCGCGTCGGTAATCATCGGCTGCCCTCCGGCGGAGGATGGCGCCCTCGGGATGATTCGAACATCCGACCGGCGGATTAGAAGGCCGCTGCTCTATCCCCTGAGCTACGAGGGCGTGCGCGCATCGTACCGCGCGGAGGCGGGCGCCCTCACGAGCGCCCGCTACCGAGGTCGGCCAGTGGCGAGCCTACCGTACTTCGAAGTCCACCTTCATGCCGGTCTTGTAGTGGTCCACCGTGCTGCCCGCCTCGCCGGGGGTGATGAGGCAGGCCAGCTGGTACTTGCCCTTCGGCAGGTCGAGGACAACCTCGCCCGACTTCTTCGGGTCGATGTCCTCGATCTCGCCGGTGTTCTGGAGTGATCCGTCTTCGCGGATGCGGAGGACCGCCAGCTCGTGAACGTCCTTCGCGTCGTCGTTGGTGGCTACGAACTTGATGGGGCCAGCGGCCACCGATGCCTCGTTCGGCTTGACCGAGAATGAGTCGAGACGGACGTCGACGGTCGCCTTCGGCGCCTTCTTCGTCTTGAACGCGCTCTCCTCCTCCTCCTTCGAGTCCTTGCCGCCAGTGGTCGCGGCCTTGCCGGTCACGACGAGCTCGATGAGGGTGGTCGGGCCACCCGGGATGTAGCACTTCACTTTGAGCGGGGTCGTCGACTCCTGCACGGTGTAGTTGATCGTGCGCGTCCGGCCAGCCGGCACCAGCACCTCGTCGATCTTGGTGCCATCGATGCCTTCGAACTCGCGGTCTCCGGTCGACCCGTTCTTCACCTCAAACGCGACCCGCTCGCCTGACTTCACCTCGATACGCGCGGGGGTGCACGCTTCGCTATTTGCGCTGACAGCGATCGTGCGCCGTTCACCCTTGTCGCTGGAACATCCGAGGAGCAGTGCCGTCACCGCAGCAACAGCGAAGACCCCCTGCACGTGCTTTCCGCCGAGTCGAACAGACATAGTGATTCCTTCCGTGCCCGCAGCGGGCTCGCCAAGCAGTCTCTAGATCGAGGAGCGAGAAGGTTCGGACGTGCGGGCGACAGGAGTCGTCTGCTGGCGTCCGACGAAGAGCAGCACCCACAGGCATGACACTAAGTACGTGAAGTACGCGACGATCTGACCGACCGTGGGTGCGGAGTCGTATCCAACCAGGGTGTGGAGGAACCGTCCGAGGACACTCGTCGAGGAGAGCAGGCCGTCGGTGTCCCAGGGGCGCGGGCCGAGGTGCGGGATCAGGCCGGACTCCATCAACTCGGCGAGGCCGTTCGACAGCAGCCCCGCGCCAAGGATGATGACCACCACACCGGACGCGGCAAAGAACTGTCGCAGGGGCAGACGATGCGCGCCCTTGTACACCGCGAAGCCAATCACCCCGGCCACGACAAAGCCGAGGACACCACCTCCGACGAATCCCACTGCAGCGTCCGAGCGCGCGGCGGTTGAGCCAGCGAAGAGAAACAGGACAGTCTCGAAACCCTCCCGGATCACCGCGGAGAAGGCGAGCCCCACGAGCGCCACGAGCGATCCGCCCGCAACCGCGACATCGATCTCCTCGCGGAGCGCGCGGCCGAGGCTCGCGGCCTGCTTGCGCATCCAGAACACCATCCACGTGAGTACCACGACCGCGCCGAGCATCGTGAGCCCCTCGAATGCCTCAAGGGCGGCTCCGGAGAGGCTGGAGGCGGTGAAGTGCAAGACGGCGCCGAAGGCGACGGAGACCGCAGCAGCAGCGGCCACACCCAGCCACACGGGACGGAAGTGCTGCCGGTTGCCCGTCCGGGCGAGGTAGCCGAGGACGATTGCCACCACGAGGGCGATTTCGACGCCCTCTCGGACCGTGACGAGGAAGGAGAACAGCATGGGGGAGATCGCATCTCACCGCGCAGCCTTCGGCTGACCTCGACCGAGGCCAGCCCCACCGCACCTCTGACATTAGGTGTACCTAATCTTGATGGCAAGTCTCCGCAATTCTGATGGGACGTTCGTCCTATCAGTCGCCCGTAAGGGCTGCACTGACGATGCCCTCGCCCAGTGGCAGTCAGATTCGGAACGCACCGAATTCGGGTCAGGAACCTCGAAGTCTGGGGTCGAGCACATCGCGGAGCCCATCACCCAGGAGGTTGAAACCGAGGACGGTCAAGGTGATTGCCAGACCCGGGAAGAAGGCCAGCCAGACGTTCAGCGGGAAGGCGGTCCGAGCCGCGCTGATGTCCGAACCCCACGACGGATTCGGAGGCGGGACGCCCAGCCCCAGGAACGACAGTGAAGCCTCCGCCAGGATGGCCGTACCGAGCAGGGTCGTCGACAGGACGATCGCGATCGGCATCATGTTCGGGATGATGTGACGGAACAAGATCCGGAGGTCGCTCGCTCCGAGCGCCTGGGCCGCCTCGACGTACTGGTTGTTCCGCTCGGACAGGGCCGCGCTCCGGATGACGCGCGCATTCCCCGGGATGATCACGACGCCGATCACGATGATCACGTTGCGCAGCGACGGTTCGAGTAGACGCACGATGATGAGCAACAGGATGAGTGCCGGGAACGCAATCATCGTGTCCATCACCCGCTGGATCAGCGTGTCAACGCGGCCACCCTTGTACCCGGAGAACGAGCCGATCAGCAGTCCCATCGAGGTGCCACCTACGACTGACAGCACTGAGACTTCAAGAGAGATCCGGGCTCCGAAGATCACGCGGCTGAAGATGTCCTGCCCGAACTTGTCCGTGCCGAATGGGAACCCGACGGACGGTCCCTGGTTCGGCAGTCCGGCGAACTCATTCACTGCGTGTGGCGCGAGCACGGGACTGAATAGTCCCACTGCGACCAGCAGAAGGATGAAGAGCAGTCCCACCGCGCCCATTGGGCTCTTCCGCGCCATCCGCACGGCGCGACGTCTGACCCCGGGGCCTCGGAGAGCGCGTAGCTCTGTGGCGGTGCGCGGGACGGGTGCTGCTGTCTGTGCCACTTCGCCCCCTACCTACGCGTATCGGATGCGCGGGTCGAGGTAGCCGTAGGCCAAGTCGACCGCGAGGTTCAGGAACACGACTGTGGCGCCCGTGTAGAGCACGAGGCTCTGCGCGACCGCGAAATCCTTCTGCAAAATTGCCTGGAAGATGTACGCCCCGAGTCCGTTCAGGTTGAAGATCGACTCGATGATCACTGAACCACCCAGCAGTCCAGCCACTTGGAGCCCGATCACGGTGACCACCGGGATGATCGAGTTCTTCAGGGCGTGGTTCATGATGACTGCGCGGTCGGACAGGCCCTTCGCCCGAGCCGTGCGGATGTAGTCCGTCCGCAACACCTCGAGGAGCGCGGACCGGGTCAGTCGCATCACGCTCGCCATCGGTGCGAACGAAAGGATGAGCGATGGTGGCCCAAACTGCCGGAGGTTCGTGAGTGGCTCCTCGAACACCGAGCGCGCCCGGTCCAGAGGCGGGGCGTAGCCCCACCACTGCTGCGGCAGGATGAGCAGCAAGGTAGCCAACCAGAAGCCGGGAATCGCCAGCGCGAGGATGGCGGTGAGCCGGACCACGTAGTCAGGCGCTCGATTCCGCTTCACAGCGGAAATCACTCCAAACGGGATACCGAAGAGCACAGTCCATGTCAGTGTGAACGCCATCAACTCGAACGAGATCGGGAACCGGCGCTTGAACTCGGAAGTCACGCTCGCCTGGTTGAGGGCGGAGCGTCCGAGGTCGAGCGTGAGGATGCCACCGAACCAACGGACGTACTGGACCGGGATCGGATCGTCCAACCCCTGAGCCGCACGCTCCGCGGCGATCCGCTCAGGCGTGGCGCTGATGCCTTGCTGGAGCAGGGTGGGGTCGCCCGGCATGAGGCGCATCAACGTGAAGACGACCAACGATACGAACCAGAGGATCAGGCCCGCCATGGCGACGCGCCGGATCGTGTAGTTCAGCACCAGGCAGCCCCTTTGCGTCCCACAACTGGACGAGCCGGCCAGGACACCTCGATGGCGCCCCGACCGACTCGTGGGTCAGCAGGTCAGGCTACGCGTCGATCCAGTAGTTCCGTGTCATGTGGGCGCTCATCGCACCCGCACCAGCATCGAAATTCTGGACCTTGTCGTAGTACAGCGTGTTGCTGCCGGTGTTGAACACGTTGATGAAGGCGGGGTCGCTCTTCAAGATGGCGCGCTGGGCCTCCAGGTACGCCGTCTTCCGCTCCGCCTCCGGGATGGTGGACCCGGCCTTGTCGATCAGCGCGTCGATCTCCGGCGTGTAGAACTTCGTGTCGTAGTTGTTGCTGCCCGTGACGCCGCCCGTGCGGTACCAGAGCAACGCCGAGTCTGGCGTCTTGTACGACTGGTTGAGTGAGTACGAAGCCGTGAGCGCACTGCCGAAGTACTGTGCCACCCAGGCCGCCGCGTCCAACGGTTGCGGCTTGGCGGTGACGCCGATGGCGGCCAACTGCTTCACCATGATGTTGACGTAGTCGGGCATCGTGCTGCTGGTGGGGTGGGTGAAGGTGACTTCTTTCACGCCCGCCGCCTCGAACAGCTTCTTGGCTTCAGCAGCGTCGAACGGCTGCATCTTCTTCAGTTCGGCATCCGACAACGCGTAGTCGCCAAACACTGGCACCACAGGCCCTGCGTGCTTGCCGAGGCCCTTGCCGATGATCTGGATGTACTCATCCCGGTTCATCGACATGTTCATGGCCCTGCGGACGCGGGCGTCCTTCCACAGGGCCACATCAGTGCGCATCCAGAATGAGTTGTACCCCGTGGAGCCGGTCTCCACGAGCTTGAGGCCCTTCGTAGCCTTTTCGAGATCCTTGGCTTCCTGCGGGTCGGCCGTGATGTAGGAGTCGATCTGGCCGGATGACAGCGCTGTCCGCTGCGTCGTGACGTCCTTGAAGTTCAGGATGTCGTAGGCGTCGAGGTACGGGCGCTCCTTGTCGTAGAAGCTCGGGTTCCGGACCATCCGGATCCCTTCGCCTTCCTGGATGGACTTGAGCATGAATGGCCCGGCGCCGACGGCCCATTGCTTGAGGTCAGCGGCCGGCTTCGCGAGCCACTCCTTCGGGACGATGGCGCCCTTGAGGTTGTCGCCAATGTTCTCTTCGACCCAGGCGTACGGCTTCTTGGTGACAAGCCGGACCGTCTCTTTGTCCGGAGCGTCGAACTTGTCGACCCACGCAGCGAAGAACGCGTACGCGTTCGCCGAGGTCGGCTTGTCCGCCATGCGCTTGAACGACTGCACCACGTCCTCTGAGTCGAGCATCCGCTCCGGGACACCTTTGTCGTTCGGCGCGATCTTCGCGTCAGTGCGCAGCTTGAAGGTCCAGGTGACCCCGTCCTTCTCGACCTGGTGGGACTTCGCCAGGTCGTACTTGAGGCCAAGGTCGCCGCGCAGCACCTCGCGACGGAACAAGTAGTTGTAGACCTGCGGCACGCCGCCGGAACCGCCAAAGACGGAGTTGTGAGGGTCGATGCCGGCCACGGTGCCGGTGAAACCCAGACGGAACGTCCCGCCCTTCTTCGGCTGCTTGGCGCTCGGGGCGGCGGTCACGGCCACGGGAGCGGCCGCCTTCGGCGTCGCGGCCGGAGTCGATTCCTTTTTGCTGCCACACCCGATGAGGGCTGCGCCGGCGAGGCCAGCCGCCCCAATCCCAGCTCCGCGCATGAGCGAGCGGCGTGAAACACGCGCTTCCGCCACCCGTCCCCAGTAGTTCTTCTCAGCCATGTCGTTCCCTCCAGATCGACGGCCTTGCGCGTCCTGCCGAGGGGGCAAACGTGCAGCCTGTACGCAGGCGCGCCCGATGTATCACACATTTCTTAGGGGCGGCAACGAGATCAGGAACGATTCTTAGTACTTGCGCACACAAACCGTCGAGTCAGCGGCCAACGGGTGCGACGACGGGAACGCCTGACTCCGGGTCGCGATACACGCGAACGGCAACCCCGAAGATGGCTTCGACCTGAGACTCGGTTAGGACCTCCCGCGGCGGGCCATCAGCAACCACCTCGCCAGCACGCACCGCCACCAACCGCTTGGCGTAGTGCGCCGCCTGCGGCAAGTCGTGCATCACCATCAACACGGTCAGACCCTGCTCCTCATTCAGCCCTGCCAGTAGCGAGAGCAGTTCCACCTGGTGGCCAATGTCGAGGTAGGTGGTCGGTTCATCCAGCAGCAGAACGTCAGGTTCCTGCGCGAGAGCGAGGGCGACCCAGGCCCGCTGACGCTCGCCGCCGGAGAGCGTCGAGACCGTGCGGTGCCTCAGCACTTCGACCCCAGCCAACACCAGAGCGCGTTCGACGGCCTCGCGGTCTCGCTCGCTCGAGCCGCCGAGGAGGCCTCGGTACGGATGCCTCCCGCGCGCCACCAGCTCCCCGACGGTGAGGTCTGCCGGCGCTTCTGGCGCCTGCGGAAGGAAGGCGACCCGCCGCGCGAACTCCCGAGGGGGTATCGACCAAGCATCCCGGCTGTCGAAGCGCACCACGCCCTGGTGTGGCCGCAACAGCCGCCCCACGATCCGCAGCAGCGTCGACTTCCCTGATCCGTTCGGGCCGATGATCGCGGTCATCTCCCCGGCATGGACCGAGATCGAGACTCCTTGCAGCACTGTCACAGCACCAAAGGAGTGGTGCAGATCGTGCGCCTCAATGAGCGGCACTACCGGAGTCATGTGCGTGTCCTGATCAGCACCAGCAGTACCGGAGCACCCACGACTGCTGTGACGATGCCGACGGGGATCTCGCCCGGTGCCACCACCATCCTCGCGACCGAGTCGGATAGGACGAGGAGCAACGCACCCAGCAGCGCGGACAGCGGCAGCACGACTCGTTGGTTGCTGCCGACGAGCAACCTCGCGATGTGCGGCACGACCAGCCCGACGAACGCGACAAGTCCCGCGACCGCCACGGCAGCACCAGTCAGCACCGCGGCGAGTGCGGCCATGAGCGCCCTCGTCCGCTCGACGCGCATCCCAAGGCCCCGCGCCACGTCGTCACCCAGTGCCAGCACGTTGAGCGAGTCAGCGACGACCACTGCGATGAGTCCGCCCACGAGCGTGTACGGCCAGACCTGATGGACGTGCTCCCACCCTCGCTGATAGAGCCCGCCGGCGAGGAACGCCAGCGCGGCCTGCGTGAACAGCTTCGAAGTCGCGATCAGGGCGGTCGACAGCGCGGTGAACAGGGCCGCGACGGCGACCCCCGCGAGTGCGAAGCGCACTGGGGAGATCCCGCCGCGCCACGCGAGGGCATAGACGAGGGCCGCCGAGCCCAGCGCCCCGACGAACGCGGCCGCAGGAACCAGTACGAGCGGGACGTCGGGCGCAAGACGCAGGAGCCCAACTGCAGCCACGCCCGCACCCGCCGAGAATCCGAGGATGTGCGGGTCGCCCAGCGGGTTCCGCGTGATCCCCTGCAGCAGCACGCCCGCAATCCCGAGGTTCATCCCCACCAGCGCTGCCACGAGCGAGATCGGAAGAGC
>SCVR01000003.1 GCA_004296805.1 Dehalococcoidia bacterium | reverse complement strand
GCTCTTCCGATCTCTTGCCCGTGCAGACCTCGACGAGGTGCGCGACGACATCGGCGGACGGTGCGGCCTCGGCGGGGTGAGCGACGAGCGGGCCGTCGAGGATCACGGGCGGGATCGCACCGGCCTCGACGAGCGGTTCGCGGAACGGGACGTTGAGGTGCACGGGGCCGCGCGGCGCTTCCATCGCGATCGCGGCGGCGCGGGCGGCGGTGACGCGGGCGTAGCGTTCGAGTTCGCGTGCGGCGGATTCGTCCGCGGGCGGCATGTCGACGGCCCACTTCACGTGGGAGCCGAAGAGTCCAACCTGGTCGACGGTCTGCGCTGCGCCGATGTCGCGGGCCTCGGGCGGTCGGTCGGCGGTCAGGAAGATCAGGGGGATGCGCGAGAGACGCGCCTCGACGGCGGACGGGAGGAAGTTGGCGGCGGCAGTGCCGGAGGTGCAGACGAGGGCGACGGGCTCTCTGATCTGCCTCGACAGACCGAGGGCGAAGTAGCCGGCCGAGCGTTCGTCCAGATGGAGCCAGGTACGGAAGGGCGAGGTGGGCGCGGTGACAGCGACGGTGATCGGGGTGTTGCGCGATCCGGGGGCGACGACGATGTGACGGACGCCCGCGTGATGGAGCGACTGCAGCAGGGCATGCACGTACCGGTCGGCTGGAATCGGCATTCCGGACATTCTATGTCTCCCGGCGCCGAGGCCGAAGCGCCTACCCGTCCGGTCAAGATCGATGGACGGGTGCTTCGATGCTCCAAAGGGGGGTGCCGTACCGCCTCGGCTGCGCCGAGGCGGCCCATCCCCCTGCCCCCTTTCCCTCGGGGGAGGGGGTTTCAGTCTTAGAGATCACCCACTCCCCCCAACCCCCTCGCCCTTGAGGGCGAGGGGGAGCCAGAGGAGCAGGCACTCCTCAATGAGCAGCGCTCGGAGCGAAGGGTCAGGCGCCGAGGGCCTCCGAGAGGGGGCGGAACTTCCACTGGACCTCGGCGAGTTCGGAGGCGGGGTTCGAGTCGCCCATGATGCCGTTGCCGGCGAAGAGCCAGGCGCGGTTGCCGGAGACGACGGCCGAGCGGAGGGCGACGGCGAACTCTCCATCGCCGGCGGCGTCCATCCAACCGACGGGGCCGGCGTACCAGCCGCGGTCGAACGCTTCATGGGCCTCGATGACGGCGCGGGCGCGGTCGGCGGGCCAGCCGCAGACGGCGGGCGTCGGGTGGAGGCGCTGGACGAGGTCGAGGAGGCCGGTCCCGGGACGGACGCGGGCGCTGATCTCCGTGGCGAGGTGCTGGATGTTGCGGAGGCGGCGCAGTTCGGGCTGGTTGGGCGCGACGAGGTCTTCGGTCAGCGATCCGAGGCGCTCGCGGATCGCGCGCACGACGGCCTCGTGTTCCATGCGGTCCTTCGCGGAGACGAGGAGCGCCTCGCCGATGCGGGCGTCGTCCTCGGGCGTCTCGCCTCGCGGTGCCGAGCCGGCGAGGCCGAGCGCGCGCACGCGGCCATCGAGGAGCGAGACGAGGAGTTCGGGGCTCGCACCGAGGAAGGTGGTGCCGCCCTCAGTCATGGTGAACAGGTGGCAGTCGGGGTAGCCCGCTCGGAGCCGTGAGAGCGCGCGGCCGATCGAGATCGGGGCGTCGGATGCGAGTTGCTGCGTGGAGGCGAGCACGGCCTTCTCGTAGGCGCCGGCGCGCACCTCGCTGGCGATAGCGGCGACGCTCGTCAGCCACGCCTCGCGGTCCATCGGGCGCTCGACGTGGAGTGTCGTGGCGCTCGGCTCCTCCGCAGGGGCCTCGTCCACGACGGCCTCGGCTGCGCCTGGGTCGACGCCGGGGGCGACGACGACGGCGTTCGACTCTCCGCTGAGGACGAACATGAGTTGGGGCAGCACGAGCCATCCCGCGCCGAAGTCGCGCCAGGGGTCACCGACCTTGCCCGCGGGGTTGAAGCGGAAGCCTCCGAGGAGACGTGGGGCGAGCAGCGGTGCGTCGCCGCCGACCGGCCCGTGCAGGAGTGCTCGCGCCTGCTCGCGCACGGATGCAGGGTGGGCGCCCGACGGGACATCGACGCGGCCCGCGACGCCGACGCCGACGAGGGCGAGCCCACGCGAGGGGCGCTCGTATGACGCGGCGACGTTGTTGCGCTGGGGATCGTTGAGCAGGGAGCGAGGGTCGAAGCCCGCGGGGAGCGTGACGGAGATGAAGGAGCCGGGGGCGGCGGAGCGGCGTGCCTCGACGATGCGCGAGGCGAGTTCGCTGCCGGACTGTGCGGTCACGCTCGCCACCGTTCGAAGCGCCTCGGTGGGCGCTGGCGTGTCGCTGTGGTGCCGGGAAGGTGGGGTGCCCGAACGCCCTCGAATGTCTGTGTCCAGTATAGGTGGCGAGGGGGAACGGGCCAGCCGGGGGCGGGCCGTTGAGCGGAGGGCGCGCGTAGACTCGGCAGATGAGCAAGGGCGCCAGGGCGAAGGGCGAGGTCAGGCCGGGCCAGCAGACCGGCCTCCTGCGGGCGTGCTGGCGGCTGGTCATCCGGGAACGGTGCCCGCACTGCGGAGAGGGCCGGTTCTTTACGGGCCTCTTCGGTGTCCGCGAGCGCTGCACCAACTGCGACTTGCGCTATGAGGCTTCCGAGGGAGCGTGGATCGGATCGCTGGCGCTCGGGTACGGCGCTGGGGCGCTGATCGCGGGCGCCATGTCGTATTCACAGGCGGGGTGGCACTGGATCGACGGAATCGGGCTCGATCCCCTGTGGACGATCGCGGCGGCAAGCCTGGCCACATCGTTCGTGGCGTACCGGCCGGC
>SCVR01000078.1 GCA_004296805.1 Dehalococcoidia bacterium | reverse complement strand
TTGGAAGTCGCCGGGGCCTCGTACCGCCAGGACGCGCTGTGGACCTCGGTCGCGGGGAGTACACCGAATGCCGACGGGATGTATCAGGTGGACACGCTCGCGACCCTGTCGAGGGAGCCTTCCGACACGACCGCCTTGCACGCGCCTTCCGACATCCACGACGCGAACGCCATCGCGGTATTCCTGAGCAGCGGCCAGGTGGGTTATCTCAGTCCGGAGGATGCTGCCGAGTACGCCGAGGTGCTTGATGCCCTCGGCGCAGTGGGGGTCGGCGTGTCCTCCAGCGCCCGGATCAGCGGCGGGTCAAGACACGCTGGTGAGGTGGCCGACTCCCTCAGCGTGCACCTAGATCTTGGCTATCCGGATGATCTCATCGGGGCATCGAGCTTGCTCGCTCCTCCCTCAGCACTCGAGCAAGCGCGTGTAGCCGAAGCGGCAGGCGGCCCGCAACCGGAGCACGGCATCGTCCGGGGACGCCACTACACCGAGCACGTCGAGGTCATCAAGGCGCTGATCCAACAAGGCGCGTTCGAAGAGGCAGAACCACTCCTGCTTGAGACTCTCGACGCCATCGAGCATGAGTCGCGAGAGACGGGAGTCGCCTTCGCGCCTTGGTACTACGAGCAGGTTGCCATCATGCGTCACCAGAACGGGGACTTCGCCGGGGAGGTCGCGATTCTCGAACGGTGCCTCGGGTTGTACTCGGGCCCAACCGTGTCCCGCGATGCACTGACTCGGCGCCTGGAACGCGCGACGCGGCGGATGGCACGTCCCGAATTCCCTCGCGGCCCCGCGAACCGCCCGTCCGCGCCCGGCGCGAACGTCATCACCTCCACGACCGCATCGAGGTTGAGCGGCCCGTAGATGTGCGGGAACACGTCGCCGCCCGAGGGCTCATCGCGCACCTCCGGCGTCACCCGCTCCCGCTCGATGCGCAGCAGTGCGAGGTGGGCCTGCCCCGCATAGAAGGCGTTGGCCACCGCCGCGACCTGGTCGGCGCGCGAGCAGTGGATGAACCCTTCGCTGGCCAACGTGTCGCCGCGGTACTCACCCGCGGCCTGCGCCGCCGCCCAGGCATCTCGACTCACGATGTGGAAAATCGAGGTCACGGGCGCGTAGCCACCACCTGACGCGTCAGGCGCACGATCTCGTCAGCGGTCGGCGCGCCATCGAGGATCCGCGAGGCGACCTCGCCGGCGCGCCCGGCGAGCAGGCCGTCCGTCAGCGCCACGAATTTCTCCGCGATGTCGCGCTCTGTGATCCCGCTCTCCGGGTCACCCGCCGGGTGGTCCACCCGCTCCTCCAGGCGCTCGCCGTTGCGCAACGTCAGCGCGACCACCGCAGGCCACGCCGACGGATAGAGGGCATCGAGGCTGGAGTCGGGCGCGAAGCCGATCCGGTCCGCCAGCGCCAGCGTCTTCGCGTCCGCGATCGCCTCGTCCGTGAACCGCTGTGGCGCGAGGTCGCCATGCCGCAGTGCGGCCGCCACGCAGAACGGCAGCGAGAATTTCGCCGCGTAGGGCGTCGTCGGCTCCATTCCCTCGAGGAGGCCGAGCGCCTGCGTGTAGATGCGCACGTCCACCCGCTCCACGTCGTCAATCGCGAACTCGCGCCGTCGGCGGATCGCCAGTGCCCCGTCCACCGCCGAGTGCGTGTGCCGGCACGAGGCGTGCACCTTGAACGACACGCTCTCGATGCGCCAGCGCGCCATGCCGGAGCCATTGAGGCCGTCTGCCAGCCCGTGCGTCAGCCGGTCGGCATCCGGCGCCTGCGACATCGCCGCGAGCACGCCCTTCGGTCCTTCGAGGATGCGCGAGGCCGCCGTGAACCCCCGCGCGCCGAGCAGCGCCGCCAGCACGCCGTCGTGTGCCGCCTTGCCCGGGTGCAGTTGCTTCGACATCGCGCCGTCAGCGAGGAACTCCCACAGCCCTGCCGCCATCGTCCCCGCCGAGCCGAGCGCCCGATGCGTCGCCTCGACGTCCAGTCCGCCGAGGCGCGCTGCTGCCGCCGCCGCGCCGAAGACCCCGGCCGTGCTCGTCGTGTGCCAGTGCTCATAGTGCGTGGTACCCAGGGCCTCGCCCACGCGGATCCCCACCTCGTACCCGATCGCGATCGCGTCCAGCAGCGCCTCGCCCGAGGCGCCCTCGCGCTCCGCCACAGCGAGGGCCGCCGCGACGATCGGTGCAGCCGGATGCGAGATCGACTCGCGGTCGAGGTCGTCCATCTCGAGCACGTGCGCGGCCGCACCGTTCGCCATCGCCGCCAGCGGCGCCGAGGTGCGCTCGCCCGTCGCCAGCACCGTCGCCTGCGGGTGCCCGCCCAGGTCGCGCACCACGTCCTGCACCATCCGAGGTGGCAGCAACTCCCCGCCACCGAGTGCCGACCCCAGCCAGTCGAGGAGATAGCGCCGCGTCACCCCTCGCGTCGCCTCCGGCACACGCGCCGTCGCGACCCACCGTGCGAGTGTCGCCGTCTCGTTAGCCATCGGAAGCCTCCTCGCAGACGCTCTCGATTCTACGCGTGGCAGGGGAGGGG
>SCVR01000077.1 GCA_004296805.1 Dehalococcoidia bacterium | reverse complement strand
GCCCGCAGCGCCACCGAGATCCGGCGGTGCAACTCCCCGCACGCCTCCTCCACCGCCTCCAGCGGCAGCGCATCGAGCGCATCGAGGCTCAACGGGACATCCGGATGCTGCACCATGTTCCCTATCCTACGAGTGATGAAACCCCTCGGCTGGCCCATTCACGTCGTCGTCCTCACCAGCATGGTGATCGTCCTCTGGGCCGGCGGAGACTACATCGAGCAGTGGTTCGGCCACGTCGCCCGCTCCATCGCGGAACTCCTCCTCATCCTCTGGTACCTCACCGCCATCATCGGCATGCGCCCCTTCCGCCCCGGCCAGAACCCGTGGCGACGCCGCAAAGACGACGACCCGCGTTGACCGAACTCGGACGCTTAGTCGAACTCCACCTCGACGCCCTCTACGAGCGCGACGCCGAGGGCCTCATCCTCCGCATGCGTGGCACCGACCGTCCGCCGCCGCGCGTCCACCTCATCCGCACCATCGAGGCCAACCGCTGGCTCTTCGCCGCCACCCTCCCGCGCTCCCTCCGCGAAGCCCTCGCCACCGCGTTCGCCGCCGAACCGCTCGCCCCCACCGTCGAGGCCATGGAGCGGCGCGTGCCGGTCACCCGCGAAGCCGTCCTCGCCCTCCTTCCTCAGCACGCGCCTCCGGGGGAGGAGTACCGCGGGCCCGCGTTCACCTTCCCCGGGACGCTCCCGGCTCCCGCCCAACCGGTCGAGGTGCTCCCCGCGCCCGAGGCCGCGCGCCCGCACCCCGATGTCGCTTGGCTCGCCTCCTTCGTCGACACCGATCGTCCTGTCGTCATCGCCCGTGACCCCGAGCGCGGTGGCGAGGCGGTCGCCTTCTGTCACTCCGCGCGCCTCGGCCCCGCCTCCGCCGAGGCCGGCCTCGAGGTCGTCGAGGCGTACCGCCGTCGCGGCCTGGCGAAGGCCGTCACGCTCAAGTGGGCACACGCCACCCGCGCCGAGGCACGCACCCGCTCTACAGCACCTGGTGGGGCAACGAGGCCTCCTGCGCCACCGCGCGCAGCCTCGGGCTGCTGGCCTACGCCGAGGACTGGCACATCGACTGACGTGGCACTGAGCGTGGCACCGAGCACGGCATCAAGCGTGATGCGCCGGTGCTGCTGGCGGCCCGAAGCCGCCCCGTGCGAACATCGACGGGCGGCAGGGGCGATTAGCTCAGCGGTAGAGCGCCCGGTTTACACCCGGAAGGTCGGGGGTTCGAGCCCCTCATCGCCCACCAGTGCCGCGTGGTTTGCGGGTGCTCGAAGCCGCTTCGTACACTCGCCTTCGAATCCCCGTGGGGAGCCACCTCGGCCCCCAACGCGCACGGGCCACCCCGGCCCTCGACGAGCAGGTGAACCGTGAGCAAGAGCACCATGGAGTGGCTGGAGACGACGTGGGGCAAGGCTACCGCGCGCTTCCCGCAGCGCCGCCCCAAGTTCGAGTCCTCCTCCGGCGCCGACGTCGACCCGCTGTACGGCCCCGAAGCGCTCGCCGAGTGGAACTACCACGAGAAGCTTGGCTACCCGGGCGAGTTCCCGTTCACCCGGGGCGTCCAGCCCACGATGTACCGCGGCCGCCTCTGGACGATGCGCCAGTACGCCGGCTTCGCGGACGCCGAGGAGTCCAACCGCCGCTACAAGTACCTCCTGGAACAGGGCCAGACCGGCCTCTCGGTCGCCTTCGACCTCCCGACCCAGATCGGGTACGACTCCGACTCGCCCGAGGCTGAGGGTGAGGTTGGCAAGGTCGGTGTGGCCATCTCCTCGCTGGAGGACATGGAGACCCTGACCAACGGCATCCCCATGGAGAAGATCACCACCTCCATGACGATCAACGCGACGGGGCCCATCCTGCTCGCGCTCTACGTTGCGGCCGCGAAGAAGCAGGGCGCCGACCTCTCGAAGATCGGCGGCACCATCCAGAACGACATCCTGAAGGAGTACATCGCGCGGGGGACCTACATCTACCCGCCGCGGCCCTCGCTGCGCCTCATCACGGACACGTTCGCGTGGTGCAAGGACAACCTGCCGGAATGGAACACCATCTCCATCTCCGGCTACCACATGCGCGAGGCAGGCTGCACCGCCGCACAGGAACTCGCCTTCACCTTCGCCGACGCGATCGAGTACGTGGACGCGGCGCTGAAGACCGGCATGGAGTTCGACGAGTTCGGCGGTCGGCTCGCCTTCTTCTGGGCCTGCCACTCGAACTTCCTCGAGGAGGTCGCGAAGTTCCGTGCCTCCCGCCGCATCTGGGCCAAGATCGCGAAGGAGCGATACGGCTCGAAGGACCCGCGCGCGCAGATGGTGCGCTTCCACACGCAGACCGGTGGTGCCACGCTGACGGCGCAGCAGCCGCTGAACAACCTCATCCGCACGACCCTCCAGGCGATGTCCGCCGTCCTCGGCGGCACCCAGTCGCTCCACACCAACTCCTACGACGAGGCGCTCGCGCTGCCGACCGAGGAGTCCGTGGAACTCGCTCTCCGCACGCAGCAGATCATCGCCTTCGAGAGCGGCGTGGCGGACACCATCGACCCGCTCGCCGGCTCCTACTACATCGAGGCCCTGACCGACCGCGTCGAGGCGGAGGCGTGGGCCTACCTCAGCCGCATCGAGGACATTGGTGGCGCGCTCGTCGGCATCGAGCAGGGCTTCCAGCAGCGTGAGATCCAGGAGAGCGCGTACCGCCTCCAGAAGATGACCGAGTCGAAGGATCGCATCGTCGTCGGCGTGAGATCGGAAGAGCACA
>SCVR01000076.1 GCA_004296805.1 Dehalococcoidia bacterium | reverse complement strand
TGATCATCGACTTCCGCGTGACGTTACCAGCGAGCGAATGGCGGACGCCCGGGGAGGCTGGCGCTGCCTATATGAGCAACTACAGCCGCATCTACCAGGGCAATCGAGGTCGAGGTGCTGACGGAGAGGCGATGATCGCCGCTCTCACCGCCGCTGGAGTCGACCGCGCTGTCCTGCAGGCCGAGTGGGCCTCCGGCGACTACCGCGCGATGAACGATGCCGTGCACCGCCTGGTGGAGCAGCATCCCGATCGCCTCGTCGGATACGTCACCGTTGACCCCTCTCGGCACGACGACATGGCAGCCGTCGTCGAGCACGAGGTACGGGAGCGAGGCGCTCGAGGCGTCAACCTGCAACCGTTCGCGTATCAGATCCGCTCGAACGATAAGCGCTTCTATCCCCTGTACTCCAAGTGTCAGGAACTTGGCGTCCCCGTCACCATCCATACCTCCATCAACTTCTCCAACGACCGCTCGATCGATTTCGGCCGTCCGATCTACCTCTGCGACGTGGCATGCGACTTCCCCGACCTCACGATCGTGGCGAATCACGGAGGTTGGCCCTGGGTCGCCGAGATGGTGGCCGTCGCGTGGAAACACGCGAACGTCTACGTCGAGATCGGTGCGGTCGCACCGGCTTATATTGGGACGCCGGGGACAGGCTGGGAAGTGCTGATGCAGCACGGCAACTCCTCGCTCCTGTCTGACCGGGTGTTGTTCGCGACCGACAACATGATTCCGTACGTGCGGGCGGTCGAGGAACTCCGTGGAATGCCGCTGAAGGACTCCGTCAAGGAGAAGTGGTTGGGGGCGAACGCCGAACGCCTGCTGGCTCAGGTCGAGCAGCGTGTGGCCGACCGGACATAGCTCACTCAATCAGCCCTGACCGGGCCGGAACCCGCGCGAAACACGTATGGCATATTATCGCCGCCCAGAGGGAGGCGGTGCGGCGACATGTCGACGCGTCCGGAGACTGACGAGCCACCTTTCGTGGGCCGGGAGACCGAACTCGGGGTCCTTCTAGCCGCATCCACTCTGGTGGCGACCCGTCGGGGCCGATCGGTACTCGTCTATGGCGAGGCTGGCGCGGGCAAGTCGCGCATGGTCAACCAGTTCGCGAGCCGTCTTCGTGACCAAGGGTGGCTTGTCCTCAGCGCAACTTTGGATGCCGAGGACGAACACCCGCACTCACTGCGGGAGCAACTGCTCCGCGCCCTCGGCGAGCCGGTTCCGGTCAGACGCGACCAGAACACTGGCATCCTTGCTACTGAGTTCACCACATCCGACAAGGCAGCACTCTCACTCGGCGCAGCCTCTCGTGCCGATGCTGAACATCTCGTCGAGCGTCTCGCGCGTAGTGCCGCCGATCAGCCCATCGCTCTCGTGGTCGACGAGATCAGATCGCTGTCAGCCCATGACCGATGGCTGCTCAGTTTGCTCGCGGAGCGATCGACGGAGAGTCGACTGCTACCGGTCTTCATCGCCCGGGACGAGGACCTCGAGCCCGGATCTGACCTGCATCGCTTCGTCTCACTGGTTACACAGCGTGGACTCCTCCTCCGCCTCCGGATCGGTGCATTGCCCCTCTCTGACATCGGGACATACCTCCGCCTCCGACTCGGTGGGCGCGACGGCGACGAGACCGCCGTCCAGGTTCACGCGCGCACGGACGGTAACGCGTTCTTCGTGCAGGAACTCACCTCATGGCTTGCCAGCGACCCATCAGGCCGCCCGCTCGACGAGATTCTGAACGGCCTTCCCGATCCGATCCGCGACGTCATCGAATTCAGGCTGCGGACGCTGTCGGAGACGACCCAGCATGCTCTGCTGATCGCTGCCGTGATCGGCCGCCGGTTCGATGCGCGAGTGGTGGCATCCGCCGCCGACATGTCGCTCGGAACAGCCGTGGGACACCTCGACACCGGCGTGCAGCATCGGATGCTGATCAGCGGGGACCGCACGGGGACCTATGTCTTTGCGCACGCACTCACTCGGGACACGCTGCTCGCACGCCTCTTGCCGTCACGGCGAGCGGCAATCCACGGACGCATTGCCGACGCGATGGGCCAGATCTTCGGCCCTCTCGCACCTTCCTATCTCCCGTCGAGGGCGGGCCACCTGGCCACGGCGGCGGGCGGAGAGCCAGAACGGGTGCGGGAGGCGCTGGATGCACTGCGGGGGGCCGCCGCGGTGCATGAGGCCCGAGCCGATTGGGATGCAGCGCTGTCATCGTGTCGTCTCTTTCTCGACCTGGCCGAGCAGGCAGGCACCGACGTGCCACTGTCGGTCTCGGCGCAGGTTTGCCTGACCGGAGGGCGCGCTGCGCTCCTGGCCGGACAGACGCGAATCGCGTGGCAACTGCTCCGCCGAGGTGTCGCCTTGGCGAGAGACGATGACGATCACGCACTCGCCTGCGAGATTCTCCTTCTCGCGCTCGAGAGCATCGACCTTCCCGTGAGTCGCAGTAAGGCACTGGCGCGAGAGGCCCTCGCGATCTCCGACCCAACGTCGCCAGCCACCCGCGTCCGCCTCCTACTGCAAGTGGCCGGACCGGAGCAGTCACCAGAGTCCAGGGCGATCACCGACGAGGCCCGCCAGATGGTGGATGCACACGACCTGCGGGATCTCAAGGACTTGATCGAGGGGCGGCGTTACGCCGAACTGCTACATGTCGGTGACCTCCACGCCGCAGAGGCTCTGGCCCGTGAGGAACAGGTGAGGCAAGCAGGGCTCGGGAACACGCAGAACGAGGCACGAGCACTAGCGCGTCTGGCGGAGATCCTTCTGAGGGTCGGTCGTCTCTCGGAGGCACAGAGCATCGCGGAGCGTGCGTTGGAGGTCGCCCCCAACGGACGTGCCCTCGCCGCCGCGACGAGAGCGCGCTCGGTGCTGATGGCTGTGGCTGTCGCCCGCGGTGACACCACCGGAGTGGAGTCCATGGCGCGTGCACTGGGCGACTACCCATTGATGTACCAACTGCGAGCGCGCGGACTCGAACTCTCCGGAGACGTCGACCGGGCCATCGAGGTAATGGAGTCCGAACCACCCGCGACCCGCCGGCACCCCCGCGTCGCATGGGACTATCACGGCACCCTGGCCCGACTGTTCGCACAGGTCGGTCGAGATGTCGACGCCCGCTCACACCTCTACTCATGGTCACACCGAAGGGCGGACGCCCTGCATCCGGGCGACCGCCTGGACTCCCCTGCAGTCATCGCGGAAGGCTTGGAGCACGCGCCGGACTCACTGGTCCGCGAGGTGCTTGAGGAGTCTGTGGCACGCGATCAGGCTCGGTTCAGCCTCACCAATGCCGCGAGTCTGGACTACGCTCGAGGACTCCTCGCCTTACGCCTCGGGCAACCTGCGGCGGCTCAGCGCTACGCTCGGCGCGCGGTCGAGTGGGCTCGCAGAGAAGGACTCGCCGCCGAGGAAGCACGAGCGCAGATCCTCATCGCTAGATCCGAAGAACTGGGGGTCAGCTCCGCGCCAGCAGTCGCCAGCCTCGCACGCCCTACTTCGCTCGAGACGCTCTCTGAACGTGAGATGGAAGTCCTTCGCCTCGTCGCATCCGGTCGCACCAATCGCCAGATCGCCCAACATCTCGCAATCAGCCACCACACCGTGGCGCGTCACGTCAGTCACATCCTTACCAAGACCGGGGCTGCGAATCGCACCGAGGCGGCTCATGCGGCATCAATGTCCGGCATGGTCGAGGCCCCTCGCGAGGCCAATAGCAAGATCTGACTATCCCACCGCCGCCGGAATCCCCAGTTAGCGCGATGGCAGGTCACCGTTCCCCCGGAATACTCAGCGCGGGGCCATCCCGCAGCGAGGAGTCTTGCGTTATGTCTATTCGATCAGGCGCCGTTGGGCGGCGCACGTTCCTCCGCAGCTCACTGATCGCGACGTCAGGCCTCGGCGCTGCGGCGCTCATCGGCTGTGGCAGCAAGAAGGAGACGGGAGGGTCACCCGCCGGGCAGGCTCCGCTGCCCACACCCGTTGCCGCAGCCACTTCCGAAATCAAGCGAGGCGGCATCTTCCGCACCTCCATCAACGGGGACCCGCCATCCATTGACATGTACTCAAGCCCAGCGGCTGGTACGCGCACGGTCGCCGCCTTCACACACAGTCGCCTCTTCCGGATCGACGCCCAGCCCGGTAAGAACCCGTTCGAACAACCCGCCATCGGCGACCTCGCGGAGAGCGCTGAGACGACCGATGGTGTTGTCTGGACCGTCAAACTCAAGAAGGGTTCGAAGTTCC
>SCVR01000075.1 GCA_004296805.1 Dehalococcoidia bacterium | reverse complement strand
CTCAGGCGTGCGGCGCGTCGTACTCTGTCTATCGAGGAGTTCCGTCCCATGCCCGACCCTTACGAAATGCCCACCGACGAGGAACTGCGGACCAATGGCTCGCAGGTGACCGTCGGCGTGCTGCATCCGGGGGAGATGGGGAGCGCCGTCGGCGCCTCGACGGTCGAGGCGGGGACGCGTGTGATCTGGGTGTCGGAGCACCGGAGCGCGGCATCGAGGGCGCGCGCGGAGGCGGACGGGCTGCACGACGTCCACTGGCTGAACGGCCTCGTGAACCAGTCCCACATCATCCTGTCGATCTGCCCGCCTGACGCGGCCGAGGAGGTGGCGGAGGACGTCACGACCCTCGGCTACCAGCGGATCTACGTGGACGCGAACGCGGTGTCTCCCGCGACGGTGCGCCGGATGGCCGCGCGTATCGAGGAGACGGGCGCGCACTTTGTGGACGGCGGGATCATCGGCAGCCCGCCTCGGAAGCCCGGGACGACCCGGCTCTACCTGTCAGGTGAGTACGCGCCGCGCGTGGCGACCGCGCTCGCTGGCGGGCCGCTGGAGATCTGCGTGCTGGACGCGCCGGTCGGGGCGGCCTCGGCACTGAAGATGGCGTATGCAGCCTGGACGAAGGGCACGAGCGCTCTGCTCGCCTCGATCGAGGCGCTCGCCATCCACGAGGGCGTGCTGGAGTCGCTGCTGGGTGAGTGGCGTCGAGGGCGGACCGGCCTCGAGGAGCGCGCTGAGGGCCTCGGTGGCGCGGCTGCGAAGGCCTGGCGCTGGGTGGGGGAGATGGAGCAGATCGCTGCGACCTTCGAGGCGGCCGGGCTACCCGGAGGCTTCCACCACGCGGCAGCCGAGGTGTTCGACCGGATGACGCAGTTCAAGGACGACCGGAACGCTCCCGGCGGCCCGACGCTCGCTCGCACGCTCCTGCCGGAGCCGCGCTCCGACTAGATGGTCGAGCTCCTCGGCGTCCGGCGTCGCTCGATCCGCTCCCATACGAGCCCGCCGGCTAGGCCGCCCATCGCGACGATGAGCCATGCGCTGGCGTTGAGCGCCGCTCGGTCCGCTTGCTGGCCGACGACCTTCTTCGCCTGCTCCGCGAGGTCGACGCGAAGGTCAGCCGGGATGCGGCCGGCCGGTCGGTCCCGCTCGCGCGCGACCCAGTTGTCCAGAGGCCTCGATGCCGTTGCGTGGTAGATGGCCGTCGTCCCGGTGAGTCCGATGGCGGCCGCCACGAGGAGCGCCGCGCTGCCCCACGCGAGCCTGGTCGCCCACGTCGAGCCGCCGAGGAACGCGATGCCGCCGACCAGCACCAGGCAGAGCAGCGGAGCGCCGTAGACGCCGGCGAGGCGCATCGCGCGGAACCCCGAACGGATCTGTTCGATGGTGGGGCCGTCGACAGGTGTCCCGGCGGCGGCGCTCTTCGCACGCTGCTGGTTGTAGCGGGCGAGTAGGTCAGCGTCGGTGATCGTGCCGCCCTTTGCGGTGAACAGCGCCACCGTGTTGTCTGCCCTGGACACCGCCGGGTTCGAGGCGTTCCCGAGTTGCTTCTTCAGGTCGGTGTCCGTGAGCCGCCAGCCCTGCGGGGTCATCTGCTCAGGCGGCAGGTGGAGCGCCTTCGCGAACGGGTCAGCAAGGAACGGGAACTGCTCGAAGGAGATGCGCGCGTT
>SCVR01000074.1 GCA_004296805.1 Dehalococcoidia bacterium | reverse complement strand
GGAAGCGACCGGTATGAGCCTCGAGGGTTGCCGGAGTGACCTTGATCTCATTGAGCCAGACCGGGGTGACGTCCGCATAGAGGTTGTCGTGGCGAGACATGAGACTGAGGGCGGCCTCGATGGTGGGATGACCGGTGTGGGCGAGGACGATGTTGAGGCGCGGGTGAGCATCGAGGACGGGGCCGAGGGCGTCGAGTTCGCTGGCGTCGGTGTTGCCCGGTGAGTTCTGGCCGACGTGGATGAGGATGGGGACGCCCTCGGATGCGGCAGCCGCCCAGAGGGGGCGGAGGCGGGGGTCGGCGGGGGAGTAGGCGCCGACGGAGCAGTGGAGTTTCACGACGCGGAGGCCGAGGTCGGTGAAGGCATGTTTCACGAGGGCGGGGAAGGCCTCGTCGTCGGGGTGAAAGGAACTGCCGGGGACGAGCCAGGCGTACCGGGTGACCTCGGCTGCCACCCATTCGTTGAGGCTCTCGGCGACGCCGGCGCGGTGTGCGTAAGGGAGGATCCAGCCGCGGTCGAAGCCGGTGGCCTGCACCTCGGCGGCGATCTCGGGGAGGTGGGGGCTGCTGGTCAGGCGCCCCGCGGAGTCGAGGCGCCCTCGGACGGCGAGGGCGAGACGTTCGGGGAAGGCATGGATGTGCGCATCGATGCGGGGGATGGGTGGCCTCCTCGTGCCGATCGGGCGCGACGATAGCGCACTGGCACTACCTGACGACGAGTACGCTGCGCGCGTGCTCCGATGGGGGCCCGGAGGGTGGTGTGCGATGGGATTGAGCGGCACGGCGGCGATCGTGGGGATGGCGGAGTGGAAGCCGGAGCGACGGCCGCCGGGGCACCGGGGGATGAGCCTCGAGCAGTGGGCGAGCCTGGCAAGGGCGGCGTTGGCGGATGCGGGGATCGATCCGCGCGAGGTGGATGGGATCTGCACCGGGTCGATCCGGGAGGCGCCGTCGTTCGTGCCGTCCACGGTGGCGGAGTACCTCGGGATGGCGGTGAACTTCGCTGAGTACGTGGACCTGGGCGGGGCGACGGCGGCGGGGATGGTGTGGCGCGCAGCGGCAGCGATCGAGTTGGGGATCGCGAACGTGGTGCTGTGCGTGACGCCTTCGAGCCCGGTCCCGCCGACGCCGGGTGCGGAGCCGCCGGTGAACCTCGGGTATGGGGCGTCGAGCGATCGGTTCGGGTCGCCGCAGGCGGAGTTCGACATCCCGTACGGGAACGTGGCGCAGAACTGCGGGTACGCGTTGATCGCGCAGCGGTATGCGCACACATACGGATATGACCCGCTGGCCCTCGCGAAGATCGCGGTGGACCAACGGACGAACGCGTGCGCGACGCCAGACGCGGTCTTCTTCGGACAGCCGATCACGGCGGAGGACGTGCTGAACTCGCCGATGATCGCAGACCCGATCCACATGCTGGAGATCGTGATGCCGGTGGCGGGAGGCGCGGCGGTGGTAGTGGCGCGGGCGGACATCGCACGGCGGGGGAAGCATCGGCCGGTGTGGGTGACGGGGTTCGGTGAGCATGTGGCGTTCAAGACGCCGACGTACGCGGAAGACCTGATGCAGACGCCGATCGGGCCAGCCTCGGACCAGGCGTTCGCGATGGCGGGTGTCGCGCGGCGCGATGTCGACATGATCTCGGTCTATGACTGCTACACGATCACGGTGCTCATGACGATCGAGGATGCCGGGTTCTGTGCGAAGGGCGAGGGCGCCCAGTTCATCCGATCGCACGACCTGACGTA
>SCVR01000014.1 GCA_004296805.1 Dehalococcoidia bacterium | reverse complement strand
GGCCGCCTGGCGCAGAACGCCGCCGGCGCCGTCACCATCCGTTACGGGGACACCGTCCTGCTGGTGACGGTGTGCGAGGGTGACCCCCGCCCCGGCATCGACTTCTTCCCGCTCACGGTCGACTTCGAAGAGCGCATGTACGCGATCGGCAAGGTGCCGGGCTCGTTCTTCCGCCGCGAGGGCCGTCCGGGCACGGACGCGACGCTGGCCGCGCGCATGACCGACCGCCCGATCCGCCCGCTGTTCCCGAAGGGGTTCAAGCGCGAGGTGCAGATCTCGTGCCTGCTGATCGCGTCCGACCGACAGAACCCGGCAGAGCCGCTCGCCACCGTCGGTGCGTCCGCCGCGATCAGCATGTCGTCGCTCCCGTTCGAGCAGCCGGTCTCTTCCGTGGCTGTGGGCCGCGTGAACGGCAAGCTGAAGGCGTTCCCGACGTACGAGGAGCAGGAGCAGTCCGACCTCGAACTCACCGTCGCCGCAACGGACGACTCGATCGTCATGCTCGAGGTCGGCGCGAAGGAAGTCTCCGAGGCTGACCTCATCACCGCCATCGAGTACGGCGAGAAGGTCTGCCGCGAGTTGAACGCGCTCCAGCGCGAGGTCGTGGCTGCACTCGGCAAGCCGAAGATGGACTGGGTCGCCCCGAACGCCGACGCGGAGCTCGCTCTGAAAGAGCGCGTCAAGAAGATCCTCGCCGGCCGCGAAGAGGAACTGATGGGCGCCCTCAAGGGTGAGGGCTTCCGTGGCATCGACGAGATCGGCAAGCAGGTCACGGAGCAGATCAGCAAGGAAGACGGCACGCCGGCCAACGGCGGCCAGGTCCGCGCGGCTGCCGAGTACGTCCTGAAGCAGACCCTGCGCAAGCGGATCCTCGAGCAGGGCCTCCGCGCCGACAACCGCAAGTCGGACGAGATCCGCAAGCTGACGGCCGAGGTCGGCGTGCTCCCCCGGGTGCACGGTTCTGGCCTCTTCCAGCGCGGTGAGACGCAGGTCCTCACTGTCGCCACGCTGGGCGCACTCCGTGACAGGGCGAAGTTGGACAACATCGCCCCCACCGAGTGGAAGATGTTCATGCACCACTACAACTTCCCGTCCTTCTCGGTCGGGGAGGCGCGCCCGCTGCGCGGGCCGGGTCGTCGTGAGATCGGGCACGGCATGCTCGCCGAGAAGGCGATGGAGCCGGTCCTGCCCCCGTTCCACGAGTTCCCATACACGATCCGTCTGGTCTCGGACGTGCTCTCCTCCAACGGCTCCACGTCGCAGGCCTCGGTCTGCGGTTCCACGCTGGCGCTGATGGACGCGGGCGTGCCGATCGCGGCGCCGGTCGCCGGCATCGCGATGGGCCTCATCACCAGCGACGACGAGAGCAAGTACGTCCTGCTCACGGACATCGCCGGTGTCGAGGACGCGCTCGGGGACATGGACTTCAAGGTCGCGGGCACCCACGAGGGCGTCACGGCCGTCCAGCTGGACATCAAATTGGGTCACCTGCCCCCGAACTTCCTCCAGGAAGTGTTCGAGGCGGCGCGTGTGGCGCGCATGAAGATCCTCGAGGTCATGCTCGCGGCGATTCCGGAACCCCGGAAGGAAGTCGGCGAGTTCGCCCCGAAGATCACGATCGTCAAGATCGACCCGTCGAAGATCGGTGCGGTCATCGGGCCGGGCGGCCGTGTCATCAACGGCATCATCGCCGCGACCGGCGCCTCCATCGACATCGAGGAGGACGGCTCGGTCTTCGTCGGTGGTTCGGACATCAACGGCGTACGCGCCGCGATCCGTCAGATCGAGGGCCTCACCCGCGAACTGCAGATCGGTGACGTCTTCGAAGGGCCTGTCTCCCGGATCATGTCGTTCGGCGCCTTCGTGGAGATCCTCCCGGGCAAGGACGGCATGGTGCACATCTCGGAACTCTCCGACGAGCGTGTCGACCGCGTCGAGGATGTCGTCCAGGTCGGCGACCACGTCAAGGTGAAGGTGATGGAGATCGACAACCTCGGTCGCATCAACCTCACGATGCGTGGCGTCGACGACGAAGGCTCCGTCGGCCTCTCGGACGACGACGCTAGCCGCGGCGGCGAGCCCCGTGTGATCTCACGCGGCGGTGGCGGCGGCGGTGGTCGAGGCGGCCCGCGCCCCGGTGGTGGCGGTGGCCGTGGCGGCGACCGAGGCCCGCGTCGTGACGACCGTGGTGGCCCGCCGCGTAACGCTGGTGGGAATGGCGGTGGCGACCGTGGTGGTGACCGGGGCCCGCGCCCCGAGCGCCCCGCGGGCGACGACCGTCCGTCCGGTGGTGGCGAACGTCCCGCCGGTGGTGGCGGTGGCCGTCGCTGGTAGCACTCGCACAGAGGCAGTAGACAAGAGGCCCGGCACATGCCGGGCCTCTTCTGCGTTCCGCCGCGCTCGATACATGCGCAGGGCGGCGGGTAAACTCGCGCCGATGGACCTCGCTGACGAACTTGTCCACCCGTACGCCAGCGCGCCGCCACGCATCGCCCTCGATGTCGCGGAGGCGCTCGCGAGTTGCGTCGCCGTCTCGCGCGTCACGTTGTTCGGTTCGTTGGCTGCGGGCACCCATGACGGCTGGTCAGACATCGATGTGATGTGCGTGACCGAGGGCCGCGCCGGCGCATGGGAGGCGGCCAGCATCCTGCGCGCCTCGATCCCGCTCCGCTGGTTCGGCCCGTTCTCCGACCTGCCGCAGCCCTCCGGCCGCTACTGGCCCTACGGAGAGTCGATCTTCCATTCGATCGACCTCTCCTTCCGCACGGCCGAAGCGCACGCGCGCATCCTGGAGCAAGGGATGAACGGCGTCCGGGTCGTGGCGCACGACCTCCTCTGGCGGGAGCCCGGCACAGAAATCCCCACCCTTGCGCAGGACCAGCCGGAAGGCGGCGAGTACGAATTCACCCACGCCCTCTACATGGCGATGAAGGCGATCAAGGCGTACATGCGGCAGCGCGGTGGGTGGACGGCGGTCACGACGCGGATGGACCAGCTCGAAGCGCAGGCGCGCACGCTCCCCCGCCGCCCGATCGGGGGACGGCCGCAGGATGTCCTCGACGAGGCGCGTAGTCTCTACCAGCGGCTGCTGATGGACCGGCTCCAGATGGGGCAGTCGAGCACGGGGGGTGGCGCATGATCCGAGTAGCGATCACTGGCACCGGCCAGATGGCACGGCTCGTCCTCGCGACTGTTGAGGGCCAGCCGGACTTCGACCCGGTCGGCCTCGTCGAGCCGATGGGCGTCACGACCGACGAGTTCAAGGGTGACTCGGGCGGCGTCTACCCGCTCTCCGATGACCCCGCCGCGCTGTTCGCCGCCGTCCACCCGGATGTCGTCGTCGACTTCACGAACGCCGCCTTCACGCCACGCCTCGTCGAGGCTGCTCTGGCGCACGGCGTCCGTCCGGTCATCGGCACATCGGGTGTCCCCGCGTCCGCCGTCGAACGCCTGCGTGCCGGGAGCGCCGAAGCGAAGCGAGGCGCAGTGGTGGCAGCGAATTTCGCGATCGGCTCAGTGCTGCAGATGCATATGGCGGCGATGGCCGCGCGCTTTTTCGACAGCGCGGAGATCATCGAACTCCACCACGAGCGGAAGGTGGACGCCCCCAGCGGAACGTCGCTCACCACCGCCCGGATGATGCGTGACGCCCGTGGCAGCGACTTCGTCTCGAACGTCACGGAGCTCCACCACATCGAGGAGACACGCGGCGGCGCCGTCGGCGGCATCCCGATCCACTCGATCCGCCTCTCCGGCTTCGTTGCCAGCCAGGAGGTCATCTTCGGCGGCACCGGCCAGACCCTGACCATCCGCCACGACTCCACCGGCCGAGACTCGTTCATGCCTGGCGTCATCATCGCCATCCGTGAGGTGATGAAGCGGGACGCGCTCGTGGAGGGTCTGTCGCCGCTGGTGGGACTGGGGTAGGGCGGCAGTCAGGGAATCTGCCTCTCGCCCCTACCGCCTCCCGCGCCGTACCATCGAAGGTGAGCCGCCGGTGGGCGGCGTCTTCGTCCCCGGGTGACCGGGCAGCAGGAGCACCAGCGTGGAGCCAGTGATTGCCGTGATCGGGGCCACCGGGGCCGTGGGGGATGTCTTCCTCCGCGTCGCTGCGGAGCGCCACCTCAAGATGAAGGAACTCCGGCTCCTCGCCTCGGCACGGTCCGAGGGCAAGACGCTCATGTACGACGGCAAGCCGATCACCGTGCACGAGGCCACCCGCGCCAACCTCGAGGGCGCGGACATCGTCTTCTGCTCCGCGGACTCGTCCGTGTCGAAGCAGTGGGGGCCGGTCGTCCGCGAGATGGGCGGCGTCATGATCGATGACGGCTCCGCCTACCGCATGGACAAGAACGTCCCGCTCGTCGTGCCGGAGATCAACGGCGACGACCTCGAGTGGCACGAAGGCATCGTCTCGATCCCGAACTGCACCACGACGCCGCTCGTGATGGCGCTGCACGCGATGCGCACTGTCGCGCCGCTCAAGCGCGTCACGGCAGCGACCTACCAGGCCGTCTCCGGCACCGGCGCCGCCGCGGTGCGCGAACTGAACGCGCAGGTTGAGGCGATCGGCGCCGGCCGCGCGATCCCGCCCCTTGAGGTGTACTCGCAGCAGATCGCGATGAACGTCCTGCCGCAGGTCGACGACTTCGCTGACGACGACTACACCAAAGAAGAACTGAAGATGCGCAACGAGACGCGCAAGATCCTCCACCAGGAGGACCTGAAGTTCGCCGCCACGTGTGTCCGCGTCCCCGTGGCGCTCAGCCACTCCGAGGCAGTGCACGTGGAGTTCGATGGCCCCGCGCCGATGGAGGCTCTGAAGGCAGCGCTCCGCGTCATGCCCGGCCTCGTGCTGATCGAGGACCCGACCCAGGTCGTCACCCCGCTCCAGGCCGCCAACAGCGACGATGCCTTCGTCGCCCGCCTGCGCGTCGACCCGACGGTCGACCACGGCGTGGTCTTCTGGTGCGTCACGGACAACCTGCGCAAGGGTGCGGCGACGAACGCGATCCAGATCGCCGAGGAGCTCCTGCGCCGCAACCTCGTCCGCCGGCCTGCCCTCAAGCGGTAGCGGCCCTCTCCCCCGCGGCCCGCGCTACACTGCGCCCGCCGCGAGGTGGGACGGCCGCGTGCGCTCGCGACTTCGCCTCGACTGGCCCTTGAAGGACGCACCACCATGACCGCACCGCTCGGCCGGCTGCTGACCGCGATGATCACCCCGATGACCTCCACCGGTGACATCGACATCGAGGGCGTGAAGCGGCTCGCGAAGGCCCTCGTCGCCTCGGGGACGGAGGGCATCGTCTCCACCGGCTCGACTGGCGAGGCGGCGACGCTCTCCGAGGAGGAGACGGTCGCCGTCTGGAAGGCGACGAAGGCGGCGGTCGGCCCGGAGGTGGCTGTGATCGCCGGCGCCACCAACAACGACCACCTCGCCTCGCTCCGCCTCACCCGCGGGGCGGTGAGGGCCGGCCTCGACGGAGTGCTGTTCACCGTGCCCGCGTACAGCAAGCCCCCACAGGCCGGCCTCGTGCGTCACTTCACGGCGCTTGCCGACGCTGCCGAAGGGTTGCCGTGCGTCCTCTACAACATCCCCGGTCGCTCCGCCCTCAACATGACGGCGGAGACGACGCTCCGGCTCGCGGAGGTGCCGAATATCGTCGGCATCAAGGAGTCGAGCGAGATGTTCGGTCAGATCGGCGAGATCATCGCGCGCGCCCCGCAGGGCTTCCGTGTGTGGTCGGGCAACGACACGGACACGTTGCTCGTCATGGCCCTCGGTGG
>SCVR01000073.1 GCA_004296805.1 Dehalococcoidia bacterium | reverse complement strand
CGCGCGCTTGCAGCGGAGGGAACCGCTCGCTCGCGCTACGTGTGCAGTCGCATTCGCAATGCTCCCGGCGGTCTCCTTGCCGCCGCATGTGGGGCAGGCGACGAGGACGACGCCGGTGAGCGCTTGCTCTTGCTCGATCGGCTTGTGGATACCGCCCAGGAAGCGGCCGGCGGCGTCCAGCCATTCGGCCATCGAACTGCTGAAGGCGGGTGCAGCTTCGGCGGCGGGAACGACGGTCGCTCGTTTCCGGCCGGACGGCAGCAAGCGTTCGAGCTCCGCGAATGCGATGCGCTGCGGCTGCTCGTCACCCAGCGGATGGATCACGCGCACGACGCGCGCAGGCGAGTACTTGCCGTTGAGCGTGCCGGGCGCGCGAAAGCAGCGCGCAAGGTCATGCGTGGCGTCGAGGATCCAGGCGTGCTTGAGCGCGAGGTCGAGGATGGTCCGGTGCCAGAGCTTCGAGAGCGCCTCTGCCCGCCGTCTCGCCTCACCGTTCGCGATGAGGAAGGGCTGTTCGAACAGCAGCCAGCCGTACAGGCCGCCGCCTGACTGCAAGACGTAGTGCGGCGGCAGCGGCGCGCTTCGGAGCAGCTCGATCGCTTCGTCGTTCGTCGGGAGCTGCTGCTGCGCGTGTGCGCCTCCGCGGCAGTCGACGTCGATCGCGAAACCGGCGATCGCGCGCACCTGAGATCCGGTGCCGCGCTTGCCGCGCTCGACCGTCTCGAACGCCGCGCACGCAAGGTAGCGATCCGGTGTGGAGCAGAGGTCCGCTGCAGCCCCGTCGAGATCGAGGAACTGGCGCGCGCCGTCACGCTTGGACCATGTCGAGATCAGGCAGCCGGCCGGCAGCCCGCCGGGCCAGATGATCCCGAGGTGGCGCCGCGCTGCGGTCGCGTCGGGCAGCGGCAGTCCGCTCGGGTCCGAATAGGGGGCCACGACGTCGCCGCTCCTCACTGCTCTCCGCCGCTGGCGAGGGGCACCGCCGCGGACGAAGCCGGCTCGCGACGAGCTAGTTGCTCCTCAAGGTCGACGTGAAGCAGCTCGGCTGCACGCCGGACCTGGCCGGCGAGCCAGAGGCGTCGACCCGCGAAGATCGCAGGAGGCGGCTGGATCCGTCCGCGGCGGACAAGTTCAGCGAGTTGGGGTTCGGTGCGACCCAGCAGGGCCGCGGCTTGACCGGTCGAGATGGGGTACTTCATCGAGGTGAGCCGCCGTCGATCGACGGGTATGGCTTCACTTCGATGAGGGGAGAGCTCCCGGAGACCATGCCACAGAGGTCGGAGACCTACCTCTCCGCCGCGGAGACTTGGCACTCAGCAGGTGGGCACGTCGATCGGGGGTCCTGTCCAGCGGATCCCGTCTTCGTACTGCTGCCACCATCGCCCCATCCCGCCGTGATCGAGCGCGGCGCGCACATGGCGGCCATAGCGCCTCAAGGAACGGTCGCTCACCAGATCCTGCCAGCCGCGAGAGATCGCCACCACGCGAGCAATCTCGGCCCATGGCAGCGCGGCCGTCGCCTGCGCCGTGGCGTGATGACGCGCGACGATTAGCACTAGTTCAACGAGTGAAGAGCCCGTTACGACGGCGCTGTCTGTGACCACGCCACGTAGGGAGCGGGCAACCTCCAGTCGTCGCACTCCGCGTCGAGGCGGGGGTGCCTCCCTGATGCGCACGTGCTCGTCGAGTTCCGTAGAGTGCTTCGTCGCGGAAGCCAGCGGCGCCTCGCTGTCCGCGTCGGTACGAACTGGAACCGCGCATTGAGCGTCTGATGCTGGTGACGCTTCGCGCGGGCGCCCATCCGGATGGAACTCTCGTGTGAAGTTTGCCGACCGCGCTTGTTCCGAGAACTCCCGCAAGAAGGTCTCGACGCCATACCACCCATCATTGGAATTGGCGACGCTGCCCTCGACCCACACCGCGAGAATCGCATCAGTCAGAAGCCGAGCGATTGCCGGGCGAGACTGCCCCTGG
>SCVR01000072.1 GCA_004296805.1 Dehalococcoidia bacterium | reverse complement strand
ATGCAGGGGAGTTTCACCACCGACCTGATCTCAGGCGGCATCACGACCACCGTCGCGCCCTACGGCGAGATCAAGGGTGAGTTCCACCTGTTGCGGAAGAGGTAGCCGCCAGACGGTTAGGAGGCTGCGCCGAAGGCGCCCTTCGCGCGGTAGGCTTCGACTTCTTCCCAGGTGAAGCCCGATTCGAGGAGGACCTCCTCAGTGTGTTGGCCAAACTCGGGCGCCTGCTTCGTGATCTGCGCGGGTGTCTTCGAAAGGTGGACGGGCGACCCGACCATCGGCCACTTCTTCCCGTTCTCGTCCGGCACTTCCACGATGTAGTCGTTCGCCCAGGCCTGCGGGTCCTTACCGATCTCGAGGTAGTCCATCACCGGCTGCACCAGCAGATCCTGCGCGTGGAAGAGCGCGATCCACTCGTCCCGCGTCTTGGTGGCGAAGATGGCGTCCATCTTCGCGGTGACGTCGGCCAGCCGTTCGAGGCGCTGGGCACCAGTCCGGTAGGGATCCTTCTTCAACTCCTCCGAACCGAGGACGTCGCAGAACTGCGGCCACCACTTGTCGGCCGGCAGGAAGCCGACCATGAACCACTTGCCGTCGCCAGCCTTGAAGTGGTTCCACGTCGGCGGCCGCTGGTCGTGCGTGCGGCGTCCGATCAGATTCCCGCTCCACATGGCGCCGGTGATGTTGTAGGACTGAATCAGCATCTGCGAGCCGTACAGCGAGGTATTCACTTCCTGCGCGATCCCATGCCGTTCCCGCGCCAGCAACGCCAGGACGATCGAGTAACCCGACACCATGGCCCCCACGTGGTCGGCCTGCGGGAATCCGGCGGGCGTCGGCGGACCGTCCTCCCCTTCGCCGGTCACGGACATGAATCCGCCACGCGCCTGGGCCAGCAGGTCCATGGCCCCCTTGTGGCGCTCCGGTCCCAGGTGCCCCCAGCCGGTGGCGCTGGAGTAGATGCAGTTCGGGTTGTGCTCCTGGATCGTCTCGAACGTGACACCCAGGCGTTCCATCACGCCACCTCGCATGTTGTTGTGGAAGACGTCGGCCGTCTTCACCAGACGCCAGAACACCTCCATGCCCGCTGGGTTCTTCATGTCGATGAGGATCGAACGCTTTCCTCGGTTCAAGGTGTTGAAGTAGGCGTTGCGGGGACCGCCCTGCTGCAGGCCACGGCCGGGATCCGGGTTGGCGTGCGACTCGATCTTGATGACGTCCGCGCCCATGTCCGCCAGCATCGCGGTGGCGTAAGTGCCCTGCTGCCAGATCGACAGATCCAGAATCCGAAAGCCCTCAAGCGGTAGCGGCATTGCCAGTCCCCCTCTCGCGCCAGGATGGGCGCGGCGACGGCGGTATTCTGCCACGCCTCCGCCACCCCCTGTGTCAGACGGTGTCGCGCCGTGCGGGCCACCTGCCGTCGCGGCCCAGGCCGCATCACGCGTAGCATGGAGGTGTCCCCGGCGACCTCAGGGAGGCCTCCATGTCCGCGACCCGCTCAATCCATCGCGCCCTCATCACCGGCATCGGCGCTGTCACCCCGATCGGGAACGACATCGACGAGTACTGGGAGGGTCTGCGCACCGGCCGCAACGGCATTGGACGCGTCACGCAGTGGGAAGTATCCGCTGACCTGGTGCAGATTGCGGGCGAGGTCAAGAACTTTGATATCGAGCCCTACCTGGAGAAGAAGGTGGCGCGCCGGACAGGCCGGTTTGCCCAGCTCGGCCACGCAGCCGGCGTCCAGGCGATCCGCGACGGCGGTCTGGAGGTGACCGACGCGAACCGCGATGACATCGGCGTCGTGATGGCGACCTCTGGTGACGTCTTCAACATGGGGCCCGAGTGGATGGCATACGTCGAGCGCGGCTCGCGCGGCGTGGATCCGTTCATCATCACCCGGATGGGCCAGCACATGGGTGCGGCGCGGCTTGCCCGGCAAATCGGCGTCCGAGGCCCCAACACCACCATCAACACCGCGTGCGCCTCGGGCACGGACGCACTCGGCCATGCGCTCTCCCTGATCCGCCTCGGCCACGCCCGGGCCGTCCTCGTCGGTGGCGCAGAAGCGATGATCACGCCCCTCTCGCTCTCCTCCATGGGACGACTCGGCGCGCTGTCGAAGAACAACAGCGACCCCGAACACGCCTGCCGACCATTCGATATCCGCCGCGATGGCTTCATCCTCGGTGAAGGTGCTGGGGTCCTCCTGATCGAGTCGGAAGAGGCCGCGCTCGAGCGCGGCGCTCGCGTGTACGGCGAACTGGCTGGTGTCGGCTGGTCGTTCGATGCCACCGACGACACCGCGCCGGACCCCAACGGCCAGGCCCTCGCCATGACGCGCGCGATGCGCGACGCCGGCATCAACGCGGCGCAGGTCGACTACATCAACGCCCACGGCACGAGTACCATGCTCAACGACCGGACGGAAACGCAGGCAGTCAAGATCGCCCTGGGTGACCGCGACGCTCACCGTGTGAAGATCTCCTCGACCAAATCGATGACCGGGCACCTCGCCGCAGCGGCAGGCGGCATCGAGGCGGTCGCCTCCGTGCTCGCGCTGCACCATGGCATCGTGCCGCCGACCATCAACTACGAGTACCCCGACCCGGAGTGCGACCTGGACATCACGCCGAACACTGCGATCCAAGCCCGGATCGATGTGGTGATGTCCAACTCGTTCGGCCTCGGCGGCCAGAACGCGAGCGCGGTCTTCCGGCGCTATCTGGGGTAACCAACGAGGGACGAACGACAGAGGGCGGGGCCTGTTGACCCCGCCCTCTGTGTTGTGAGCAACGTGCGCTTCGCGCGCTTACGCCGCCTGTGCGGGGCGTACTGGCGTCCGGCTGATGCGACGCTTGCGTGCCACGGTCCGGTCGACAGCCGCCAGCCACGTGCGCTGGGCGTCCACTGCCTGGACCGCCTCCGGCGTCGGCGCGGCGTACGACGTGTGTCCACACTGGACGCACGAGAAGTACGTGTCGCCGATGTCCTCGACGCGGCTCATGTCACCCTGACAACGCGGGCAGGCCTTCGTGTACAGCATTCGGGCCTCCTCTCCATGAATCAGAAACGCTTCAGGCGCGTCTCTTGTTCCCTGGAACGGATCATGAGGGAGAGATGTGCGGCGCAGATTGCTGAAGCATTGCGGAACTGTGAAATCCTGCTGAGAGCGTGCGAAGAATCGTCGGAACGGGCCGCGAATCTAGCGGCGGCGGCCCCGAATCGC
>SCVR01000071.1 GCA_004296805.1 Dehalococcoidia bacterium | reverse complement strand
CGCCGGCGATCACGATGTGCGGCCCGCCGAGTTCGTTAATCGTGCGGGATTCCTCGGACGTGTGAGTGACGTTCAACTGCGGAAAGTCGAATGGGGAGTCACCGCGCGCAAACTGTTCCGCCACGTCGCGGTCGAGGATCAGCGGGAAATGAGGAAACACCGCCGTCACCGCGGCCGCCATGGGGCTGTCAAGGAAGACCGGCACGTCCGGAATGCGTCCTGCCGCGAACAGCCGCTTCAGGTGGTAGAGAATCTCCTGCGCCCGTTGGACGGCGAACGACGGGATCACCACGCTGCCTCCGCGTGCCACTGTCGTCGTGATCACGGACGCGAGGTGCTCCTCTGGGTCGCCCGTGGGGTGAGTCCGGTCGCCATATGTGGACTCCACTACGGCGTACTCGACGGCCGGTGCTGGCGCGGGATCATGCAGGATGGGGCGATTGGGACGGCCGAGGTCACCCGAGAACAGCAATCGAGTGTGCTCCCGTGGCCGACCCCATTCGATCGTCACAGTTGCGGCTCCAAGGATGTGCCCCGCATCGCGCAACGTCATCGTGACTCCGCGGGTGAGGCGCGTGGCGCTCCCATACTCAGCAGTCCGGATCAACGTGAGGGCCCGATCGACATCGGCCATCGAGTAGATGGGAGGCGCAGGCGGTGGAGCGGGGTGACGTTTCCGCTGTCGTGCGGTCGCCTCGGCGGTGGCGATCCGCGCGATGTCTTCCCACATGATCTTCAGGAGGGCGGCTGTGGCCGGAGTACACCAGACGGGTCCCCGGAAGCCGTCGCGCACCAGCCGCGGCAGGTAGCCGCTGTGGTCGATGTGGGCATGCGTCAGGATGACGAGGTCGATCTCGGCCGGATCGATAGGGAACGGTTCCAGGTTCCGCGCCTCGAGGTCTGGCTCCTGGAAGAGTCCGCAGTCAACCAGGATCTGCTGGCCCGGGATGGTCAGCAGATAGCGTGAGCCCGTCACAGAGCCCGCCGCACCGAGGAACTGGAGCGTGGCTGGATCGCGGGATGGGGCCATACCGTGTGACCGATTCCGGACCGGCCAAGCGCCAGTCCTGCGGACTCCGACCTTGAGGTGACATTGTCGTGTGTCGAAGCGCGGATCAGGCAAGGCGTTGGTCAGCCTGTGGAGGAACGAAGGTCACACGTGGCCGTTGCGAGCGAGTAGGCTGCGAACGGCTCGACTGATCCGAGCTTGAGGCACCATGGACGTCAACGTGATTGTCATGGGCGCCGGCCCGGCTGGATCGACCGCTGCACGGGAGATTGCCGCCTTCGGACACCGCGTGTTGCTGATCGATCGCGCCGAATTCCCCCGGGACAAGGCATGCGGTGGCGGCGTTTCGATCAAGACGGCGGCCCTTCTACCCTTCGACCTGGGGCCGGTGGTCGAGCACGTGGTCACGGGCGTCATCCTTGGGGACCCGCGAGGCTCCACGGTCACCCGCGAGACCGGCGCGCCGATGCTCTACATGACGCAACGTCGCCGGTTGGACATGTTCCTGGTCGATCGCGCAATCGACGCGGGCGTGACGTTTGTCGATGGACAGGTAGTGGATCGTCTGAGCGAGGAAACGCCGGGGACGTACGTCGTTCACGCGACGGACCACGACGGGCATGAGGCACGGCATACCGCGCCGATTGTGATCGGGGCGGATGGTGCGAATGGCGTCGTCGGGCGCGTCGTCGACCTTGCGCCATCTGCTGCTCACGGGGTCGCGCTTGAGGGGAACCTCCCGTGTCCCGACGGGATCCCATCGTGGCTTCAAGGGCACATCGCCATTGATGTCGCCCTGATCCCGGGTGGCTACGGATGGGTCTTCCCTAAGGGCGACCACATCAACATTGGTGTGGGAGGTTGGGCGCATGCCGGACCCCAATTGCGGGAGCACCTGGCCGGCTATGCGCAGGCGTACGGCTGGAGTGTGGACGCGCTCAAGGACGTCACCGGGCATCAACTCCCCTTGCAGCAGAGGGGCGCAGCGGTGACGCGTGCCGGAGTGGCTCTGTTGGTTGACGCGGCGGGGATGGTGGAGCCGCTCCTGGGGGAGGGTATGTACGGAGCCGTCGCTTCGGCTTGCGCCCTCGCGCCCGTCGTACACCGCCGCCTCGCCGGCAACGTCCCCGACCTTGCCGAGTACCAGCGGGCCATGGAGCGAGATCTCTGGCCCGACCTCGAACGCGCGGGACAGCTCGCCGACATCCTCCACGCCTGGCCAGGGCCGTTGGTGTGGGTGGCGAGGCACTCGGAGAGCGCCTGGTGGATCGTTGCCGCGTTGATGAGCGTCGGAAGGGCCGAACCACGACACTCGTGGTCGGCCAGTGCGGCTGATGCGATCGTCCCGCGTGTCGCGTCGCTGGCGCGCTCGTGGCTGCGGTTGCGGGCCGGGCGACGCTAGCGTTCTGGCCGGCGGACGTACTCGCAGGCGTGGTCGCAACCCTCGCAGAACGTCTCGCGACGAGTGTCTCCGGCGACTTCGATGTCGCGCACGACATGTTCGTGGCCCGAATGGCCACAAGTCAGGCACGGGACATCAATCCCGCTGTCCTCGCGATCGGGCGTGTTGACCATGGCCTGACCCTCCCGGGCGAGACGCACCTACTCGATTAAGGGAAGCCGGGGGAGCGAAGACCGAGTCCTCGCTCCCCCCCATCTTCTCGCCCCTGATGTCCTCTTAGTGGGCTGCGCCACTCGTCCCGGGGACATCCCCGGCCTGGAAGAGGCCGAGGGCGCCCTTCCCGACGTTCGCGAACTTGTGGGTGACGATGGGGTAGAGCCCCACCGCGTCCATTGAGAACTCGACGAACCCACCCTGTGCGGGCTGCAGGTCGAGTGCCTGCGCACCACCCTTCGCATCACTCGGCCGGAGGCTGTAGGCGCCCTCCTTGTACATCGTGTCGAAGATGGTCCCGACCACGTGGAACGAGGAGTTCTCAGAAGGACCGGCATCCAGCACCCAGGCGCGGTAGCGCTTGTTGGGCTCGATGCGGATCGGGGAGTGCAGGTACTGGTTGAAGTAGCCGTTGAAGACCACCGCGTCCCAGGCTTCGTTCGTCATCTTGGTCAGGTCGCCCGGCTGCCCCAGGGGCCCGGTGTAGATCTCGGACTGGACGAAGATGAACTCCTTCTCGACGGCGGGCAGTCCGGGCGGGTCAATGATGATCGCGCCGAACATACCGTTGCCGATGTGGTGCAGCGCTGGCGCCGTGCCACAGTGGTACATGAAGATCCCGGAGTGCTTCGCCTCGAACTTGTAGACGAGGCTCTCGCCCGGCTTCAGCGTCCGCATCTCCACGTTCCATGCGACCTTGCTGGCGTGGAAGTCGATCGAGTGGCCGAGCTTGCCCTTGTTCGTCAGCGTGAACTCGAACGTGTCGCCGACCTTGCCTCGCAGCACGGGGCCCGGGGCCTGCCCGTTGAACGTCCACATCTCCTGCGTCACACCCGGTGCGACCTCAACGACCGTCTCGTTCGCCTCAAGCGCGATCCGGTGCGTGGTCGCGCTCGGGGTGGACGGCATGATCGGCTCGCGCCGCTTCCAGTTCGGGCCCGGCGTGGCCGCGGCGTCGATCTTCGCGCCGGGGCCCGCTGCGACCGTGGTCGCCGGGGCCGCGGTGCTGTGCTCGCTGCCGGCCGCGACTTTGACGTCCATGGTCATACCCGCGGCCGCGTGGCCGGGGACGTCACAGAGCAGTTGAACATCCTTGGTCAGGGGGCCGAACTTCACCTTCTCGGTGTCGCCTGGGTTGAGGAGCTTAGTCCCCGTGGTGCCCAACTTCAGGTTGTGCGGGATCTGGCCCGTGTTCTTGACCGTCACCTCGAGCGTCGTGTTGCTCGCGACTTCGACCGACTTCGGCTTGATGAACAGGTCACCCAGTTCGACGTCGATGGCCTTCGTCGTCGGTGCGGGCGTGGCCGCCACGGTCTTCGTCTCCGCACTCGGAGATCCGCCACCGCCGCCATCCTTGACGAGGGCGACCGAGGCAATCAGAAGGGCCCCGACGCCGAGGATGCTCCCGAAGGCCGCCATCATCTTGTATCCAGAGTCCATGTGACTCACCTTCCACAGTCTGCAGCAGGCTTCAGTGCCAGGTGGCGTCTGAGGCCGCCGTAGTCATTGCGAAACCTAAACCTGCCTCAAATCCGAAGGGGGGGCCGAAGGTCACCCGTTGCTGGTGGCGAAGGGTGCCATCCGGGGCCATTCGTCCCACCGTGGGAGAATGCTGACATGCCAGAACCTGACGGAACCCCGCTCGCGGCCCTGATTCGCATCGCCGGGGCACCCGGCTCCGGGAAGTCCCTTCTCGTGACCGCACTCACCGAGGCGTTCCGGCATCGGGGCGTCCGTACCGCCTCAGCGACCCGACGTCCGGACGGCGCAACGGTGTTCGTGATGCCCAACAGTGGCCGGGCCACGCTCGACCGGCCTGTCACCCTGGATGAGTTGCCAACGCTCCTGCGCTCTCTCGACCCGTCCGCACGCCTGCTGCTCGCCGAGGGCTACCAGACGCCGCAGGACGGCCTGCTTGTGCCCACGGTGGAGCTGCTGATGTGGGGGGTGGGGACTGCCACCCCGCCAGCGGCGCTCGTGGCCACACTGGATGGGGCGGCCCTGCTCCGTCAGTTCCAGCGGACGGGACCACAGGACTCGGGCCTCGCTGCGGAGGTGGCGAGTGCCATCCAGGAGAAGGTGCTCGGTGAGACCCCAGCCACGACACCGGTGACGAGGGCTACAAAGGGGATCGCGGAGCGGATCAATCGTCTGTTCCGCAGATAGCGCTCAGGTAACCCGCGGACTAGATCACGACCTCGAAACCGACGAACGCGCCCGCGGGCTCTTCCCAACGGTAGATCACATCCTCGACGCGGGACCACCGAGGGCCTTCGCGAAGGCGCTCTACGAACTGGCGCAGCGAAGACTCGTCGCCCTCCGCGACCACCTCGACGCGACCGTCCGGCAGGTTGCGCGCGAACCCCGTGACACCGAGGAGCGTCGCTTCGTCGGCACAGAACGCACGGTAGCCGACGCCCTGCACTCGTCCCTTGGCGAACGCGACGATCTGGCGCTGCCTCCGCGACACCACCGCTAGCCTCGCAGTACCGACTGCACGGTGCGGGCGACGAGGTCCTCGGGCACGTCGCCGCGGACGATCGCGCGGCCGGGCCCTTCGAGGAGGACGAAGCGAAGCCGTCCCTGCTCGACTTTCTTGTCGCGTTTCATCGCGTCCAGGACGGCGGTGACGTTCACGCCCGGCGCGGCCGTCGGCAGACCGAACGCGCGCAGGAGGTCTGCCTGGCGGTCGAGGAGTGCCTGGTCCATGGTGCCGAGTTCCACACCGATGCGGCCCGCGGCCATCATGCCGACGGAGACTGCCTCACCGTGCATGTACTCGGTGTACCCCGTGGCCTGCTCAATGCCGTGGCCGGTGGTGTGACCGTAGTTCAGGATGGCGCGGATGCCACGCTCCTCCGGGTCGCTCGACACGATCAGGGCTTTCACCCTCGATGACCGCGCCACGACCTCGGCAACCAGATCGAGGTCAGGCGCAGGGGACGCGATCCTGGCGGACTCGCGTTCCAGCAGCCCCAGCAACGCTGGGTCGAGGATCAGCCCGTGCTTGATCACCTCCGCGAAGCCTTCGATATAGGAGCGACGGGGCAGCGTGCGCAGCGTCTCGATGTCGGAGATCACGGCCGCAGGCTGATGGAACGCGCCTACGAGGTTCTTGCCCGCAGGGAGGTCGACGGCGACTTTGCCGCCAATGGCTGCGTCGTTCATCGCGAGGACCGAGGTCGGCAACTGGACGACGGGCATGCCTCGGAGGTAGGTGGCCGCGACGTACCCGGCGAGGTCTCCCACCACGCCCCCGCCAAGCGCGAGGATCACATCGCGACGCTCCGCACGCTCGCTGGCGAGCCACGCGTACAGTTCGCTCGCGGTGCGCTGAGACTTGGACGCCTCGCCCGCAGGGATGACGTATGAAGCCCCCGGGATACCGGCCGTGTCGAGGGACTCGGCCACCGTGCGCCCGTGCGCTTCGATGACGGACGTATCCGAGATCAGGAAGACGCGCCGCCCATCGAGTCCGATCTGGCGCAGCCGATCGGGCAGCCGTCGGAGTTCACCCGACGCCACCCAGATGGGGTACCGCTGGAGGCCGGTGTCGACCAGCGCCGCCGGGCCTCGTGCGGGCTCGTCCAACCCCAACCGCTCCAGACGTCGCGGTTTCGCGATCAGCGTTGCGCCATCGGTAGCCCAGGCGCGGAGGATGCGGGCGACGGCGGTTTCGGTGGTCTGATCGCGTTGGTCTGGTGCGCCCTGCACCGGTACCCACACGTCGGCGTGGTTGTAGGTGGGACGCCGCTCGGCATCGAGGCGTGCGAGGTTTGCCTCTAGGTCGCCGTCCACGAGCGGGCGTGGCGTGGTGTCGAGTTGGAGCCGGCGCGCGATCTCCGTTGGCATGGCGTCGAGGAAGCAGATCAGACCGCGCTCACCCAACGCCCGACGGTTGGCGCCGCGCTGGAAGGCGCCGCCACCTGTGGCGATCACCACGGATTCCTGGCGCACGGCCTCCGCGACCACCTTCGACTCGATGTCGCGGAACGCGGGCTCTCCACGCGTGGTGATGATCTCGGCGGGAGTCTTTCCTTCGCGCGCGGTCACGAGGTCGTCGGTATCGACATACGTCCAGCCGAGCCGTTGGGCGAGCAGTCGCCCGACCGTACTCTTGCCGACGCCCGAGAGGCCGACGAGCACGATCTGCCGAGGCGCTGGTGTAACCGGCGTTGCCGTAGTCATGAGCGCGGTTCCCGAGGGCCGACGGTGGCCTCGAACGCCTCGAAGTTCCGGCGCAGTTCGGCAACGTGGTCCCCGCCGAACTTCTCGAGGACGGCGTCTGCGAGGACGATCGCGAGCATCGCTTCACCGATCACACCCGCCGCGGGCACGACCGCGACATCCGAGCGTTCGTAGAACGACTGCGTCTCTTCGCCGGTGAGCAGGTCAGCGGTCTGCATCCGCTGGGGGATGGTCGCGATCGGCTTGATGAAGCCGCGCACCACGATGTCCTGGCCGTTGGTCATCCCGGCCTCGATGCCGCCCGCGCGGTTCGACGAGCGCTCCCACTTCCGGCGCTCCCACGCGGACTGCGGGAGGATGACATCCTGCACCAGCGACCCGCGCTTCTCGACATTCTGGACGCCGTCGCCGATCTCCACGGCCTTCACCGCGTTGATCGACATGAAGGCCTGCGCGATGCGCCCGTCCAGCTTCCGATCCCAGTGAACGTGGCTGCCGAGCCCGAACGGCACACCGGAGGCGCGCACCTCGAAGATGCCGCCGATGGTGTCCAGCGCCTCCTTGGTGGCGTCGATCTCCTCGATCATCCGCTGCGCGGCGACGGGGTCCGCGCAACGCACCGGCGAGGCCTCGACAGCTGCCCAGTCGATCCGATCGGACACGCGTGCATGCACCGGCCCGACAGAGACCGTGTGCGAGTGCACCTCGATGCCGACGGTGCGGACGAGGGCACGCGCGATCGCGCCCACCGCCACGCGCGCCGCCGTCTCGCGGGCGCTGGAGCGCTCGAGGATCGGACGGACGTCGTCGAACCCGTACTTCTGGGTGCCCGCGAGGTCGGCATGCCCGGGTCGCAGGAGTGTGACCCGCTCAACTGGTTCGTCCACCGGACCAGGTGCCATCCGCACCTGCCAGTTGGCGTTCTGATGGTCCTTGTTCACGATGTGCAGCCCGATCGGCGAGCCCATGCTCAAGCCGTGCCGCACCCCCGTCATGATCTCGGCGAAGTCAGACTCAATCTGCTGGCGCTTGCCGCGGCCATACCCGGCCTGCCGGCGCTTCAGGTCAGCCGCGATCTGCTCCTCGGTGATGCTCAGGCCGGCGGGGACGCCCTCGACGATCATCAGCAGGCCCGGGCCGTGGGACTCCCCTGCGGTGAGCCAGCGGAACTGGGTCATGCGTCACCATCCTTCTCTCGCTGCGCTCGGAGCGCAGCCTCCGCGGCGCGCACGGCGTCCGCCGGGTCCATCACCGGCGGTGCGATGACCGCATCCGCGTCGGGATCCACCGGCCGGCCCGGAGCATCTTCTACCGTCTGCCACTCCGCCAGCATCGCGACGTGGTCGTTGCCCTCCCAGTCGGCGTCGGCGGCCTGCTCCCGGGTGACCTGCGTGCTCAGCAAGCAGACCGAGGCAACGTCGCCGCCCGGACTGCGGAACTCCGTCAGCACGTCGACCTGCGCGTGCACAAAGGAGACGTGGGGCATCTCGTACATCAGCCGTTCCACCATACGGACGGCAGCGCGCCGGGCGACTTCCTGCGCCCCGGCAGCCTCGACACGCTGGCCGTCGATCACGCGCACGTCCGGCTCCGCGAGCAGCGACACGCGGATGCGTTCTCGATCGGCGGCGACCACCGAGGCCGTATGCAGCGCACGCCAGTCCGCCGGGGGCGTCCGGCGAGGCGGCCGGCCGTTCCGCCATCCTTCGAGTGTCTGATCGAGGAGTGAGTGAAGGGCCTGTGTGTCACCGGCGGCGATCGTCCGACGCCACGCGCGCGCAGCGAAGCGCGCCTGGACCACCATGATCCCGACGACGATGAAGGTGACAAGGCAGGCGACGATCGCGAGCCCGAGGCCCATTAGCGGCTCCCTGATGCCAGTGGTGACCTAAGCATCTTCTGGCCCGCCCCCTACTGCCGTCGAGCGGGCCGCGAGGGCGGCTCGGGCGGCCTCAAACATGACGTCGACCGGTGGCGGGGCGCCGGTCCAGAGCCGGAACGCCTCTGCACCCTGGTGCACGAGCATCGCTAGCCCACCCACGGGACGCGCGCCAGCCAGCGCGGCGGCTTCGAGGAACGGTGTGGCCTCGGGCACGTAGACGAGATCGAAGGCGACCTGGTCCCGATGCATCAACTCGGCTGGCACCGGGTTCGCCCGTTCGTCCGGGCCGTGCCGCATCCCGAGGCTCGTGGACTGCACGATGATCCGCGCCCGGCTCGCTGCCGCTCGGAAGGTGGCGTCAGCCGCGTCGAGGGGGGCGTATCGAAGGTCGAGCTCATCGCCTCCCAGTGAAGCAAGGGCCGCAGCGCGTTCGGGCGTGCGGTTCGCGACCACGACTCGGGCAGCACCGGCGTGACGCATGGCGACGACGACGGCGCGCGCTGCGCCGCCCGCACCAATGAGCAGGACTTCCGCACCTCGCACCTCGACTGCCGCCGATTCGAGCGCCCGCAGGATCCCCGTGACGTCGGTATTGGTCGCCTCCAGCAGCCCGTTGCGGTGCACGATGGTGTTGATGGCGCCGACGCGCTCGGCGAGGGCGTCGGGTCGATCGACGAAGCGCATCGCCTCCACCTTGTGCGGGACGGTGATGTTGGCGCCGAGCAGGTCGCCCGACCTGAGCCGCTCGATCGCGATCCGCAGGTCCTCGGGTGCCGTGTCCCACGCCTCGTAGCGCGCGTCGATGGCGCAGGCATCGAGGGCGGCCTGCTGGAAGGCGGGCGAGATCGAGTGCGCGACCGGATGGCCGAGGAGGGCGATGCGCTTCGTCATACGGGTAGCCTAACGCCCCCGCCCGACCTCAACGGGCACACGGCGAGGCGCGGAAGAGCGCTACGTTGTGGTTGTGCTGGTCAAGCGTCGTGGCGAACAGGTGCTTGCCGTCGCACGAGGGGGCCGCCACAAAGTAGAGGTAGTCCACCGGGTCAGGGCGGATCGCTGCCTCGATTGCGGCCAGCCCCGGATTCGCGATCGGACCGGGCGGCAGGCCGGGCATCAGGTACGTGTTGTACGGCGAGTCAATCCGGAGGTCGTCCGGAGTGAGGGATTTCTTCCAGTAACCCTCCTGCGCGATGCTCGCCACCCCACGCTCACCTCGGGTGAGCGCGAACTGCACCGTCGGGTCTGCCTGCAGCCCAATACCCGCGCGCAGGCGGTTACGGAAGACAGCCGCCACGGTGGCCCGTTCGTCCGGGGAGACCGCCTCCCGTTCCACGATCGAGGCGAGCGTCAGCGCCTGGTGCAGGGTCAGGCCACTCGCCAGCGCTTCCTCCGATAGCGGCGCCACCCGCTCGCTGAACGCGTCGAGCATCGCCTGGATCAGCGTCTCGGCATTCGTCGTGCGGTCGATGTCGTACGACGCCGGGAACAGGTACCCCGTGAGATCCGAGTCCTTGGGACGCTGTGCGAGGAACGCCTCCGGACGTGCCTTGGCGATGGCGCCGGCCCACTCCTCTGGTGTAGCGAGCCCTTCGTGAACCACCAGCGCACCGATCTCCTCCACGCGGAGTCCCTCACGGACGGTCACGCGCTGGACACCGTTCGGCCCGCCTCGAAGGATCTGGAGGACCTCGGCCGGACCGGACGCCTTGCGGAACTGATAACGCCCTGCCTGAAGGTCTGCCCCGACGCCGGTCAGGCGCATCAGCACGCGCAACGCCGCCGCGTCGGATACCGCGCCTGCGGCGTCGAGGGCCGTCACGATCTGCTCTGCGTTCGCACCGCTGGGGACAGTCACTCTCACCACGCTCTGATCCGAGGTTGCCCTTGATGGTTCGAGGCCGGTCAACGCGCGTGCCACTACGCCCGGCGTGCTGCGCCATGCAACGGCAATCAGCACGGCCAGAGCGACCGCGAGCAGCGCCAACTGGGCATCGGCACGGCGGACGCTCACGCGCGCCCCGCGTCCCGGGCCTCAGCACGACGTCGCGCGAGGAACTGCTCGAGGATCAGCGCGGCCGCGAGGTCGTCCGCCGGCCTCCCGTTCCCGGTGAGTCGCGCGGCCTCCGACGAAGTCAGGCGTTCGTCTTCATATTCCACCGCGAGGTGGAGGCCGGCGGCGATCCGCTTGCCGAGGCGTCGTGCCATGACAGCGGAGTCACCCTCCGAGCCGCCCATGTGCAGAGGGAGGCCCATCACCACGCCCTCGACCCGCTCGCGGGCCGCGATGGCACGAATCGCCGGATAGGCAGCAGAGGCTGAGACGATCTCGAGCGGCACGGCGATGCGCTCCTCGGGGTCGCAGATCGCGAGCCCGACCCGGACCGTCCCAGCGTCAACGGCAAGCCAGCGCATGGGGTCGAGGCTACCGCCTGTGTCGCCTGCGCGCCCCGAAGTCGGAAAGTCGTGGAGGGAGCGATCGCTCAGCCGCCGAGACGCTCTCGGACGGCCTTCCGAGCGACCTCGATCGCGGCGTCGATCTGCGAGGCGTCCTTGCCGCCCGCCTGCGCGAGGTTCGGGCGGCCACCGCCGCCGCCGCCAGCCAGGGCCGCCGCCGCCCGGACGACTTCGTCTGCCTTTAGGCCGCGCGCGATCACTTCGTCGGACGCCGCGGCGAGGAACGCAGGCCGCCCCTTCGCGTCCGCAGCGAGGAAGACGAAGGAGACGCCCAACTTCGGCCGTAGCCGATCCGCAATGACTCGCAGGGCGTCAGGAGAATCAGCCGACACACGCGCGATCACCACGGCCACCCCGCCGACTTGCTCGGCCCGCCCGACGAGGTCGTCGGCCAGCCCGGCGGACGCTCGACGCTCGGCTTCCTCGACGCGCTTCCGCTCCGCCAGTAGTGACTCCTCGAGGGCATCGATGCGGGCAAGCACCTCGCCTGCCGGCACCTTGAAGCGGCGCGCGAGCGTGTTCACGAGTCCGGCGCGCTCTTCGACGAACCGTTCCGCGGAGGCACCGGTCACCGCCTCGATGCGCCGCAGGCCAGCACCGATGCTGATGTCGGAGACGACGATCAGCATCCCCACCTCACCGGTGGCGTGAAGGTGGGTGCCGCCGCACAACTCACGGCTGTAGCACTCAGAAGTGTGCATGTGCTCCGGGTCGAAGCCCCGTGTGTCGCAGTACTCCACCATCCGCACCGTGTCGGTGTAGCGGTCCTCGAAGAAGGCGATCGCACCTCGGGCGATCGCATCCTCATACGGTAGGACGAAGGTCTCCGAGCGAATGTCGGCACGGATCTTCGCGTTCACCAGTCGCTGCACCGTCGCCATCTCCGCCTCCGTCGGCGCCTCGGGGTGCGTGTAGTCGAAGCGCAGCCGGTCTGGCCCGACGTACGAGCCCGCCTGGCGGACGTGCGTGCCGAGGACTGCGCGCAGGGCGGCGTGCAGGAGGTGTGTGCCGGTGTGGTTCCGCGCCGTGTCCGCGCGGCGCGCCGCGTCCACGCGTGCTTCGGCTGCAGCGCTCACTTCGATGTGGCCGCGCTCGACGTCACCTGAGAGCACGATGGTTTCGCCGTAGCGTTGCGTGTCGCGCACGCGGAAGGCGCCCGTCGCCGTGGTGACCAGGCCGTGGTCGCCCACCTGCCCGCCTCCCTCGGGGTACATCGGTGATTCGCGCACGACGACCTCGCCGGTTTGGCCGGTCTCGAGTCGCGCGACGGGTTCGCCGTCACGTTCGAGGTGCACGACTTCGCTTCGGGCATCGAGGCCGTCGTAGCCGACGAAGGCGGTCTCGATTCCGAGGGCGGCGTAGCGGAGCGCTCGATCGTCGTGCTGTGCGGTGAACGTCTCCTCGCCACGCGACCGTTCGCGCTGCAGTTCCATCTCGGCGTCGAACCCGGCACGGTCGACCTCATAGCCGTGCGACAGCGCGACCTCGATCGTCAGTTCGAGGGGCAATCCGTGCGTGTCGTAGAGGGTGAAGGCGTCGCGGCCGGGGATCCGCTTCGACGCGCGTTCGCGCTCGATGACCTCGTCGAGCAGGGTCAGCCCGCGGTCGAGGGTCTGGAGGAAACGCGCTTCCTCCACGCGGGCGAGGCGCTTGATGAACTCGCGCTGCTCCAGCATCTGCGGGTTGATCTGATGCGAGAGGTCGATGGCGGCATCCACCATCTGCTCCAGGAACGGCTCCCGCACGCCGATCTTGTACCCGAAGTAGATCGCCCGGCGCAGGAGGCGCCGGAGCACGTACCCGCGCCCCTCGTTGCTGGGGAGCACGCCGTCGGTCGCGAGGAAGGCGAGGGCACGCGAGTGCTCGGTCATGGCGCGGAGCGCGAAGGCGACCTCGGGGGACTCTTCGGTGTCGTACTTGCGGCCGGAGACTCGCTCCGCGACTGCGACGAGGTGGTTCAGTTCGTCGGTCTCGTAGACAGTGCGTGCGTTCTGGACGACGGAGGCGAGCCGCTCGAGGCCCGCGCCGGTATCGATGTTGGCCGCGGGAAGATCGGTGCGGCTGCCGTCCTCCTCCTGCTGGTAGGTCATGAAGACCAGGTTCCAGATCTCAAGGAAGCGGCCGCAGCCAATGTCCGGGTGGCAGGTGTTCGCCTCGCAGTGGCGGCACCCTGGGGTCTTGCCCCAGTCGTAGTGCATCTCGGAGCAGGGGCCCATGGGGCCAGTGTCACCCGGCGGACCCCACCAGTTCCCCTGCTCGGCGGTGTAGCGCAGGATGCGCTCCGTCGGGACGCCACGCTCCGCCCAGAGTCGCGCAGCCTCGTCGTCGGTGGTGAACACGGTGGCCCACAGTCGGGTCGGGTCGATCTTCAGGACGCCGGTGAGGAACTCCCATGCCCAGGAGATGGCCTCGGGCTTGAAGTAGTCGCCGACTGAGAAGTTCCCCAGCATCTCGAAGGCCGTCAGGTGGGTTGCGTCACCCACCGACTCCACGTCGGTCGTCCGGAAGCAACGCTGGATCGAGGTCAGGCGGCGTGCCGGCGGCTCGGCAAGGCCCATGAAGTACGGCTTGAACTGCACCATCCCGGCCGTCGTGAACAACAGCGTCGGGTCACCGTGCGGGACCAGCGAGGAGGATGGGATGCGTCGGTGTCCGCGCTCCTCAAAGAATGCGAGGAAGGCGCGCCGGAGTTCGTCGACGGTCACGAGATACGTCTCCGGGTTCGAGCAGTCGAGGCGGCCGAATCAGGTCGCCGAATCTCGCTGAAGTCTGGGGGTTGGAGGTCGACGGCTGGCCGAGTGTAGGATGGGGCTCGCAGGCCGGTCAATTTTTCGCCGCCTGCTCATGAGTGGTGGACGATGACGCCCCGCCAGGCCGCCGCGCCCGTGCTTGCCGCACCCATGACCAGTGCGGCCTCCTCCCTTGCCGGATGGGCCGCGGTGGTCCTCGCCGGCGGAGCGGGTACCCGCATGCACTCGGCCGTTCCCAAGGCACTCCATCCCGTTGCGGGCGTCCCGATGCTCCGGCTGGTCTGCGACCTGCTGCGGACGGTTGGTTGCACGCAGATCGTCGTGGTCTCTGGAGACGCGCCAGAGGCGATGTCGGCTGTAGCGGGGTCCCACGTGCGCGTCGTGACACAGGATGCACCCCGCGGTACCGCACATGCGGCGCTGGCAGCGCGCGAGGTGGTGGGCAACAGCGGGCCGGTCCTGCTGATCCATGCTGACATGCCGCTGCTCACGATCCGCACACTGCTGGAGATGGCCGGCCGTCACCTCGCCGCACCATCCTCGCTCACGTTCCTCACGGCGTACGTCCCTGACCCGAAGGGCTACAACCGAGTGGAACGGCGGAATGGCAAGGTGCACGGCATCATCGCTGAGGCCGACCTGTCGCCCGCGATGCGAGGCTCGCCCGAGGTGAACGCGGGTATGTATGCCGTGGAGGCGGCGTGGTTGTGGCGGGCGCTCCCGGTGCTGACGCCCAACAGCAGTGGCGAACTCGCCCTCGGCGACCTCATCGGGATTGCAGTCCAGGGCGACGGCGTCGAGGCCTACCAGGTGGCTGAGGCCGTCGAGGTGCAGCCGGTCAAGGACCGCGTCGACCTCGCCCGGGCGGAGCGCATCCTCCGCGACCGCGTCCGCGAGCGGCTGATGCTCGATGGCGTCACGTTGGTCGACCCCGCCACCACCTATGTAGACGCCAGTGTGGAGGTCGCTTCGGATACCACACTGCTGCCGGGCACGACGTTAGTCGGCACCACGCGGATTGCGAGCGGTTGCCGCATCGGCCCGAATGCCGTGATCACCGATTCGACTGTGGGGATCGGCTCCTCGATCGGGGCCAGTACGATCGAGCAGTCGGTGATCGGTGAGCGCGTCTGGATCGGCCCGTACTGTCACCTTCGCCACGGGGCCGTGATCGGCAACGAGGCCGAACTCGGCAATTACGTCGAGGTGAAGGAGTCGACCATTGGTGCGCGCACCAAGGTGAACCATTTCTCTTACATTGGCGACACGACGATTGGCGCGGACGTGAACATTGGGGCCGGTACGATCACCGCGAACTACGACGGCGTCGCGAAGCACCGCACTGTCATTGGCGCGGATGCGTTCATCGGGTCCGACACCGTACTTGTCGCGCCAGTCGAGGTCGGTGCGGGTGCTCGGACGGCAGCGGGCGCTGTCGTGACTCACGATGTTCCCCCGGGAGTGACCGTGAAGGGCGTGCCTGCCCGGACACATACCCGGACGAGCGAAGGAGGCCGTCAGGCGTAGGCGCCTTTCGGTGCCGATCGCCTGCCTGTGGATACGAGCCCTCCTGCCCTGATCGTTCTCGCCGCAGCCGCGCTGCTCCTGCTGGCCCTCACGTCGGCCATCGAGGCGGCGGCGGTGCCGCTTTCCCGCCGCCGGATGGTGGACGGCAAGATCTCACCGTCGCTGGCGCATCTCCTTCGCGACTACGTGCGCGTCCGCCAGCGACTGCTGCGCGCCATGCGCGCGGGTGTCACGCTTGCGACGGCAGTGCTGATGGCCGCGCTCGCGGTGATGGCCACCCCGGGCGGGCACTGGTCGATCGCTCGCCTGCTACTGGTCGCATTGATCGGACTCGTGCTCGTTTCGCTCGTGCGCACGGCCATGCGAGTGCTCGTCCTCTCTTCCCCGGGGCCGTGGGGGCGACGCCTCGAAGGGCCTGCCCGCGTGGCGGAGGCGTTCCTGGCACCAGTGGCCGGCCTGCTCCGTGCGCCCGTTCACATCCCGCTGAGTGCGCTGGGCCTCCGTGGCACCAGCGAGGACGTGGATCCGGCGGAGGAACTCGTGCGGCTGCTCGAAGCCGTCGAGGGCGAAGACGCCACGCTGTTCGAGGAACGGCGGATGCTTCGCGGGCTGCTGGAGATGTCCGGTCAGACCGTACGCGAACTGATGACCCCGCGGCTGGACGTCACCGCGCTCCCGGCAACGGCCACTGCGCGTGAGGCCACCGACGTCATCTCCCGGACCGGGTACTCACGCATCCCCATCTACGAAGAATCGCTCGATCACGTCGTCGGGGTGGTCTATGCGAAAGATCTGCTCGCCTACCTCGCTCAGGGTCAGGTGATGCCGAAACTCCGCGACGTGGCTCGCCCGCCCTACCTCGTCCCCGACTCGAAGCGCGCTGACGAACTCCTCTCTGACATGCGGCGCGATCAGGTCCACCTCGCAATCGCCGTGGACGAGTACGGCGGCACGGCCGGCGTGGTCACGGTCGAGGACCTGCTCGAGGAGATCGTGGGGGCGATCGTCGACGAGTACGACGTCGCGGAGGTGCCATTCGAGCGCCTTTCGGACGATGCCGTGGTGGTGGACGCTTCCGTCACCGTGGGCGAACTGAACGAGCTGTTCGGCACCGAAATCGAATCTGACGACTTCGACACCGTCGCCGGCCTGATCGCGACGGAACTCGGACGCCTCGCTGTTCCGGGAGACGAGGTAGTCGTCCCGGACGAGGCAGGGCGCGAAGCCGGCGAGACCGCGCTCAGACTGCGCGTCCTCTCGTTGCTCGGCCGGCGCATCAAGCAGGTGCGCGTCGAGCGCTGGTCGCCCGATGAGGACGAGTCCGTCGACTGACATCGAGTGCCAATCAGGACGGCTCCGGCGTTGACCGGCTCCCTACCCTACTTCGCATGGACCGTCCCACCGCCGAGGTGCCTGCAGACCTGCCGTACCGGATCGCGCTTCACCGCGTGCACCGGCTCGGCGCCTTGCGGTTCGGCCTGCTCGATCGCGCGTTCCCCTCCATGGAGGAGGTGTGGCGCGCGCCGGTGGGAGCGCTGGTGGCAGCTGGCCTCGACCAGCGCACGGCGCAGGAGGTGGCCCGCGCACGCGACGAGGTAGACCCCGATGCTGAGATCGAACGTCTAGCAGCCGCAGGCGTGACGGCACTGGCGCAGGGCGACTCGCGTTACCCCTCGCGCCTGCGCGAGATCGATGACGCCCCGCCCGTGCTGTACGTGAAGGGCGCCTGGACAGATGTCGACGAGTGGAGCGTCGCCGTCGTCGGTACCCGTCGGGCGACAGCCTACGGCCGCATGGCCGCGCAGGAGCTGTCCCGCGGCCTCGCTGCGAACGGGATCACGGTGGTCTCCGGGCTCGCCCGAGGAGTCGACACCGTTTCCCACCGCGCAGCCCTCGATGCTGGGGGGCGCACCGTAGCCGTGCTGGCGAACGGGTTGGACACGGTCTACCCGCCGGAGAACCGCCGGCTGACCGAGGAGATTGCCGAGCGCGGGGCGGTGATCAGCGACTACCCACTGGGGACGAAGCCGCGGGCGGACTTCTTCCCTCGTCGGAACCGGATCCTGTCGGGTGTCAGCCTCGGCACGCTGGTCATCGAGGGAGACCACGACTCGGGAGCGATGATCACCGCCAGGTTCGCCACGGAACAGAACCGCGAGGTCTTCGCGGTCCCGGGTTCCATCTTCTCGGTGCAGTCGAAAGGTCCGTTCGGACTGATCAAGGACGGGGCGACCCCCGTCGCCAGTGCCGAGGACATCCTCGAAGCACTGAATCTGAGCGTGGCGGGAAAGCAGCTCGATTTCGGGCGAGCGGCTCCTCCGGAGTCCGACGACGAGCGGGCTCTGATGGCTTCGCTCACGCGCGAACCGCAGCACATCGATGTGGTCGTCCGGCGCAGTGGTTTGGCCGCCGCCACCGTCTCCGGTACGCTCGCCATGCTGGAACTCAAGGGCCTCGTCCGGGATGTGGGCGGGATGCAGTTCGTCCGCGTCCGCGAGGATGAGGGTGACTACGCCCCTTCCGAATCTGCCGGACGGGCCGCCGGAGCCATCGAGAACGCCCTGTGACGACCGACGCAGCGCCGCGCCCTACTCGCCGACGTACCCCCTCCGCTTCGGGAGGGGGTGGCCGCCGCCTGGTGATCGTGGAGTCGCCGGCCAAGGCACGGACGATCAGTCAATACCTCGGGAGTGATTATGTCGTGGAGTCATCGATCGGACATATCCGCGATCTCCCCTCCTCTGCCGCGCAGATTCCCGCCGCCTACAAGAAGCAGGCCTGGGCGCGCCTCGGGGTGGACATCGAGAACAACTTCGAGCCGCTCTACGTGATTTCGCCGGACAAGACGGCGCAGGTGGCGAAACTTCGCGCGCTGCTCAAGGACTCGGACGAACTGCTCCTCGCGACAGATGAAGACCGCGAGGGTGAGGCGATCGCCTGGCACCTGAACGAAGTGCTCAAGCCCCGCGTGCCGGTGAAGCGCATGGTGTTCCACGAGATCACCCGCCCGGCGATCGAGGCCGCGATCGCCAACCCGCGCGACATCGACCTCGACCTTGTACAGGCGCAGGAGGCCCGCCGGATCCTCGACCGCCTTTACGGGTACGAGGTGTCGCCGGTCCTCTGGAAGAAGGTCGCTCCGCGACTCTCGGCCGGCCGCGTGCAGTCGGTCGCAGTCCGGCTGATCGTGGAGCGCGAGCGCGCGCGGATGCGGTTCAAGGAGGCCTCCTACTGGGACCTCGATGCGGTGCTCGCTACACAGACACCGGCCGCTGATCGAGTCCCCGCGCGCCTCGTCGAGGTCGGCGGGCGACGAGTCGCTTCAGGACGTGACTTCGACGCTGAGACGGGGACGCTCGCAAGCGATGCGCGGTTGCTCACGGAGACAGATGCGACCGCCCTCGCAGCGACGTTGCGCGCCGCCACCTTCACGGTGGACGACGTGCAGGAGCGGCCGTTCACGCAGCGGCCACCGGCCCCGTTCATCACCTCTACCATCCAGCAGGAAGCCGCCAGGAAACTGAGGTACTCCGCCCAGCGCACGATGGCCGTCGCCCAGCGTCTCTACGAGAACGGCTACATCACCTACATGCGAACGGACAGCACGAACCTGTCCGAGCAGGCGATCGCTGCGGCGCGGAGCCAGATCCGCGAGCTGTACGGTCCGTCCTACCTCCCTGAATCCCCCCGCCAGTACACGGCGAAGGCACGGGGGGCCCAGGAGGCGCACGAGGCGATCCGCCCCGCGGGAGACGCCTTCCGGACACCGGAGAGCCTGCAGGGCGAACTCGATGCGGACGCGCTGCGGCTCTACGACTTGGTCTGGAAGCGCACCGTGGCATCTCAGATGCGCGACGCAAACGGTCTGCGCACGCAGGTACGCCTCTCCGCTCCCGCAGGCGCCGAGGGGCGTGCCGCCTTCCAGACCTCTGGCAAGGTGATCTCGTTCCCCGGCTTTCTCCGCGCCTACGTCGAGGGTTCGGACGACCCGGACGCGGAACTCGAGGATCAGGAGCGCGTACTCCCGCCGCTGGCCGTCGGCCAGAACCTGAGCCCGATCAGCGTCGATGCACGCGGTCACGAGACGCAGCCACCCGCGCGCTGGACGGAAGCGAGCCTGATTCGCGAACTCGAGGAGCGGGGCATTGGTCGTCCGTCTACGTACGCCTCGATCCTCGAAACGATCCAGGACCGCGGGTACGTCTGGAAGAAGGGGACGGCGCTGATCCCCACCTTTGTGGCGTTCGCGGTGGTGAACTTGCTCGAGCAGCACTTCCCCGACCTCGTCGACTTCGACTTCACCGCGCACATGGAGGAACGGCTCGACGAGATCGCCGATGGCGAGCGGGACGCGAAGCCGTGGCTGCGTGCCTTCTACTTCGGCGACCCGAACGCGCCGATCGGTGACCGCGTCGCCCACCTGGGCCTGCATCAGGCGATCGAGGGCGGCTGGGAGGCCATCGATGCCCGCGCCGTGTGCTCGATCCCGCTTGGCAAGGACCCGCAGGGCAACGAAGTCGCGGTGCGGGTCGGCCGGTACGGGCCCTACGTGCAGGTGGGCGATTCCGACCAGCGCGCGAGCGTGCCGGCCGAGATCGCACCGGACGAACTGACGCTCGAAGACGCCTCCCGCCTCGTACGCGA
>SCVR01000070.1 GCA_004296805.1 Dehalococcoidia bacterium | reverse complement strand
GAAAACGCCGGAGACACTGCCGTACGACCCGGTGGCTGCGGTAAAGGGCCCGTACAAGCACTTCATGCAGAAGGAGATCTTCGAGCAGCCTGACGCAGTCCTCGATGTCATGCGCGGACGCTATTTCCCGGATGGTCATGTGGACATGTCGGACGGGGTCCCGTTCGACGCCGCGTGGGCGAAACAGATCAACCGCGTCGTCCTCGTCGGCATGGGGACGTCCATGCACTCCGCGATGATCGGGCGGCACTACATGGAGCGCTTCGCGCGCATCCCCGCCGAGGTCGATAACGCCGCCGAGTTCCGCTACCGCCGCCCGGTCCTCGACGAGCACACGCTGGTGATCTCCATCGCGCAGTCCGGTGAGACCGTCGACACACTCGCGGCGATGGACGAGGCCAAGCGTGCCGGCTGCCCGCAGATCACCATCTGCAACACGCCGGGCGCCCAGACCACGCGCGTAGCAGACGGCACGCTGCTCATGCGCGCGGGCCCGGAGATCGCCGTCGCGTCTACCAAGACGATGCTCGCCAGCATGCTGCTGCTGCACGGCCTTTCGCTCTACCTCGGCCGGCTGCGCGGCACGCTCGACCCGGCCATTGAGGCACAGCAGGTGCGCGCAGCGCTCCAGTTGCCCCGTGCCATTGGTGAGGCACTGGAGGCCGCCGGCCACGTGGAGGCGATCGCCGCGAAGTACGCCCACGTGGAGGACTTCTTGTTCCTCGGTCGCGGCCTGGGCTTCCCGATCGCCCTCGAAGGTGCCTTGAAGTTGAAGGAAGTCTCGTACATCCACGCGGAGGGTTATGCCGCTGGCGAGATGAAGCACGGCCCGATCGCGCTGATCGACGAACGGATGCCCACCCTCGCGATCGCCCCACGGGATGAGGTGTTCGACAAGATGCGCTCGAACATCGAACAGGTGCGCGCCCGCCGGGGCGAAGTGATCGCGATGGTGTCGGCGGAGGATCACTCGCTCGATGGGATCGCCTCGGACGTCATCGAGCTGCCGAGGATCGACCCCACTCTCGCGCCGCTCGTGAGCGTGGTGCCGCTGCAGTTGCTGGCGTACTACATCGCCACGGAACGCGGCGCGGACGTCGACCAGCCGAGGAACCTCGCCAAGACTGTCGTCGTGGAGTAGCCACGCGCCACACAGCCCGTGCGGCTTCGGGGGGGACGGCGTCGGGCAACCGGCGCCGTCCTGTTTCTGTGAGCCGTCACGCAACGCCGAACACCGACCGCTCGTTGTCCTTCTGAGGCCCGCATGGGCCTCCGCACAGCGAGGTGCCCGATGAACTGTCGCGAATGTGCCCGCCCACTCCACCCGATGCGCGCTGAGTGTGACTTCTGTGGCGCGGACTCCCCACTCGCACGTCCCAACCGTCTCGACCTTGCAGTCGAGCGGAGTCGTGCGGCTGCGATGGGTGTCCTGACGCAGGCACGAGGTCTGAGAGTCGCTGTGCCGCGCCCGCATCCGCCATCTGCGTCATCCACGCCTCGAGTGCCGCGTCTGCCGCGCGTCCCGCGCCCGTCTGGGGCCGCCTTAGCGATCGTGGGAGGTGCGGCCCTGGTGGCCCTCCTCGCGCTGATCTTCGTGACGCGTCCCAGCGGAGCATCGGAGTCGGAGCTGGCCGACGCCCAGGCCTCAGCAGCAGCGGGCAATGCCAGAGTGGTGGAACTGCAGGCCGCCCTTGACGCCGCCCAGACGCGGCTGACTGACCTCGAGGCAGCGCAGGGGCGCACGCAGGCGGAAGTCGAGGCCCGCGCCACCGCCGCTGAGGTCGAGGCAAAGGGCCTGCGCGAGCAGGTCACCAAGGCAGCCGCAGAGACGAAAGCCGCGAAGGAAGCCACCACCCGCGCCGAACAGCGCATCCAGGCCCTCAACGAGTGCCTCACGGGCACCACCGTGTCGATGCAGTTTGCCCGCGCCAACTCATGGGGCCCGGCCGACCGCGCCCTCGCGGCCGTGTCCGCTGCCTGCGCAGATGCGAGGGCGCCCCGTTAGCCCGGGCGTTACGGGCCCCGTCGCGTTAGTCCGTGACGGATGCCGCCGCCTTGCCGTCGTCGAGTGCCGCCTGCGCTGCCGCCAGACGTGCGATCGGCACGCGATAGGGCGAGCAAGAGACGTAGTCGAGGCCGGCCTCGTGGCAGAAGTGGACGCTCGGCGGGTTGCCTCCGTGCTCACCGCAGATGCCGACCTTCAGGCCCGGCTTCGTTGTCCGGCCCTTCTCGATCGCGATCTTGATGAGCCCGCCCACACCCTCGCGGTCCAGTTCAACGAACGGGTCGCGCTCCAGGATGTGCTGCTTCAGGTAGGACGGTAGGAAGCGCCCCGCGTCATCGCGCGAGAGACCGAAGGTCGTCTGCGTGAGGTCGTTCGTACCGAAGGAGAAGAAGTCCGCGTGCTGGGCGATGCGGTCTGCGACGACGCACGCGCGAGGCAACTCGATCATGGTGCCGACCGTGTAGCCGACCTCGACGCCGCATTCGCGCTGGACCTGCTCCACCGTCTTGATCGTCAGTTCGCGGAGCGTGGCCAGTTCCGCCTCGACGCCCACGAGCGGGATCATGATCTCGGGGTGTACGTCCACGCCCTCAGACTTCAGCGCGCAGGCCGCCTCCATGATCGCGCGGACCTGGATCTCGTAGATCTCAGGATAGGTGATCGCCAGGCGCACGCCGCGGTGCCCCAGCATCGGGTTTGCCTCACGCAGACCCTCGACGCGGCGCTCGACCTCGGCAACCCGCAGGTTCAGTGCCTGAGCGAGTTCCGCGATCTCGGTCGCGGTGTGGGGTAGGAACTCGTGGAGCGGCGGGTCGAGCAGGCGGATGGTCACCGGGAACGGCGACATCGCCCGCAGGATACCGACGAAGTCCTCGCGCTGGTACGGCAGGATCTTTGCGAGGGCAGCGCGGCGTTCGTCTTCGGTCTGCGACAGGATCATCTGACGCACCGCCAGGATGCGGTCCGCGCCGAAGAACATGTGCTCCGTGCGGCAGAGGCCGATGCCCTCTGCGCCGAATGAGCGCGCGCGTTCAGCGTCCTCGGGCGTGTCGGCGTTGGCGCGCACGCGCAGGCGACGCTCCGCGTCCACCCAGTCCATCAGACGGTCGTACTCCGGCGGGAACGAAGGGGCCTCAAGCGGGAGGGCACCCATGATGACCTCACCCGATGTGCCATCAATCGAAAGCACGTCGCCCTCACGGACGATCACGCGGCCCTTGCCGGGTACGGTCACCGTGAACTCGCGGTGGGCGTAGTCGATCTCGAGGGCGGAACAGCCGGTGACGCAGCACTTGCCCATGCCGCGTGCGACGACGGCCGCGTGCGAGGTCATGCCGCCGCGGGCCGTCAGGATGGCGCGCGCGTCCTTCATGCCCTCAATGTCCTCCGGGCTGGTCTCGTCTCGCACGAGGATGACGTCCTCGCCGCGGGCGGCCCACTGCACCGCGTCGCCTGGGGTGAAGACGACCTTGCCCACGGATGCGCCCGGGGAGGCGCCGAGGCCGGTCGCGATCACCTCGCGCTTGCTGCCGGGCTGGAAGACTGGGTGGAGGAGTTCGTCGAGTTGCTCAGGGTCAAGGCGGAGCAGCGCCTCGCGTTGGCTGATGAGGCCTTCGTCCACCATGTCCACGGCGAGCTTCACCATCGCTGCGCCGGAGCGTTTGCCGCCGCGCGTTTGGAGTATCCAGAGGCGCTGCTGCTGGATGGTGAACTCGATGTCCTGCATGTCACGGAAGTGCGACTCGAGGCGGTCACAGGCCGCCGCGATCTCGGAGTACGCCTGCGGCATTGACTCCTCGAGCGAGAGCAGGCCGTTCTTCGCGTCGGCCTTCAGGATCGGCTGCGGCGTCCGCGTGCCGGCGACGACATCCTCACCCTGCGCGTTGACGAGGAACTCGCCGAAGATGCGCTTCTCCCCCGTGGAGGGGTTACGCGTGAACAGCACGCCCGTGGCGCAGTCGTCGCCCAGGTTGCCGAAGACCATCGCCTGTACGTTGACGGCCGTGCCCCAGGTGTCGGGGTAGCCGTGCATCTGGCGGTAGACCGACGCTCGAGGCGTCTCCCATGAGTTGAAGACGGCACCGATCGCCCCCCACAGTTGGACAGTGGGATCCTCCGGGAACGGCTTTCCCGTGCGCTCAAGCACGAGGGCCTTGAACTCCGCGACGAGCTCTTTGAGGTCGGCAGCGGTCAGCTCGGTGTCGATGCTGACGCCGCGTGCCTTCTTCTTGGCGTTGAGCAGCACCTCGAAGGGGTCATGGTCGGTGTCGTTCGCCTTGGCGACGCCGAGGACGACGTCGCCGTACATCTGGACGAAGCGGCGGTAGGAGTCAAAGACGAAGCGCTCGTTCCCAGAGCGCTTCGCGAGGCCGGCTGCGGTGACGTCGTTCAGGCCGAGGTTGAGGATGGTGTCCATCATACCGGGCATGGACACCCGCGCCCCTGAACGCACGGATACGAGCAGCGGGTTGTCCGAGTCGCCGAACTTCGCCCCGACTTGCTCCTCGATCTTCCGCAGGCCTTCGAGCACCTGCGGCTCAAGGCCGTCCGGGTACTTCCGCCCGAGCGCGTAGAAGGCGTTGCACACCTCAGTGGTGATGGTGAAGCCCGGTGGGACGGGGATACCGAGGCTGGACATCTCCGCGAGGCCTGCGCCCTTGCCGCCAAGGAGGTCGCGGAGCCCGCGCCCGTCCGACGTCTGACCCTTGCCGAAGAAGTAGACCATCCGCTCGCTGAGCCGCGAAGCGTCGCTCTCCTTGGTCGTCGTGGTCATCAGGCGCACCTTCCCATCGGGACCCACCGTGGCGGGCAACGGAACCATCCCCGGCAACTCCGGCGAAGCGACGGAGTCTCCGTCGAATCTGGGCAACGTGGGGAGGAATCGCCTCGGACCCAACCGGCCGCACCGGTGGGGTCGACGCGTTCGAGTATACGTCCGGGGCGGTTTCAGTCGACAGTTGCGGTCGGTTCGGTATCACCCGATGAGCCATTTCGGTACGGTGGAGCCGTGAGTATCGACCCAGCCCGCCTGAGCCGGTTCCGCGAGCAGATGGCCGCTCGCGAGGCCTCACTGCACGCCCTCGCGGCCCGAGAAGCGAAGGCGACGCGCCAGCGTGCCGAGGATCCCGACGCGATCCGTCTGGCGTTCCAGGTCGACCGCGACCGCGTGATCCATACGCGAGCGTTCCGGCGGCTGAAGCACAAGACGCAGGTCTTCGTGCACCCCGACTCGGACCACGTGGTGACCCGGATGACCCACACAATCGAGGTGCAACAGGTCGCACGGACAATCGCCCGAGCGCTCAACCTCAACGAGGACCTAGCCGAGGCCATCGGCTTTGCCCATGACCTCGGCCACACGCCCTTCGGGCACGCAGGAGAGGAGAAGCTCGCAGAGTTCCTGCCCGACGGCTTCAGACACAACGAGCAGTCGCTGCGCATCGTCGACCTGCTCGAAAACGGGGGCCGCGGCCTCAACCTGACCGATCAGACTCGCGAGGGCATCCTCAAACACTCCAAGACACGCGACTCTGTGGCGTCGGAGGCGTGGGGGAACGCCTCGACCCTTGAGGGGCAGATCGTGAAGTTGGCAGACTCGATCGCCTACCTCAACCACGACATCCAGGACGCATTGAGGGCAGAACTCATCGCTGAGTCCCAGCTACCGGCAATCGCCCACGCCGTCCTCGGTCGCACCCACAGCGAGCGCGTCGCCACGTTGGTCGACGACTGCGTCCTCGCGACGGCCGAAACGTTCACCGAGGCTGAGCCCCGGGTGTGCCTCTCCGACGAAGTCCTCGCGGCCACCGACGCGCTCCGAGAGTTCATGTTCCAGCGCGTCTACCTGCACCCGGACGTCCTCCGGGAAGCGGATCACGGCCAGCACATCGTCGAGGCACTGTTCGTCTACTACGAGGCGCGCCCGTACGAAATCCCGGGATGGTCGCTGCCCGACGACCCCTCCTGGCGCCGAGCGGCTGACTATGTCTCTGGCATGACTGACGGTTACGCCCTCTGGCAAGCACACTCCCTCGGACTGATCCGCTAGCGGTG
>SCVR01000069.1 GCA_004296805.1 Dehalococcoidia bacterium | reverse complement strand
GGTGTCGTCGAGGCCTTCCTCCATGTCGACGGCGCGGAGGAGGACGGTGACCGGGAGGCGACGCTTCCGGTCGACCTTCACGGAGACCATGTTCTTGATGGAGGTCTCGAACTCCAGCCAGGCACCGCGGTTCGGGATCAACTTCGCGGCGGTGAGGCTGCGGCCGGTGGCCGGGTCGATCTCCGAGGTGAAGTAGACGCCGGGCGAGCGGACCAACTGCGAGACGACGACGCGCTCGGCGCCGTTGATGATGAAGGTGCCGTGCTTGGTCATCACGGGCACGTCACCCATGAAGAGCTCCTGCTCCTTGACCTCGCCGGTCTCCTTCACGAGGAGTTCGACGCGGACGCGGAGCGGAGCGGCGTACGTGCGCTCGCGGTCGCGGCACTCGGTCTCGGTGTACTTGGGCTCTTCGAAGCGGTACTCCTTGAAGGAGAGCTCCATGCGGCCGCCGGTGAAGTCCTCGATGGGCGAGACCTCGTCGAACAGTTCACGCAGGCCCTCGGTCAGGAAGCGCTCGTACGAGCGACGGGGCATGTCGATCAGGTTAGGCATCTCGAGGAGATGCCGGCCGGAGCCGAAACTCTTCTTGAGGGACGGGACGCGCCGGTTAGGGACAACGATCCGTCGGTTGATGCTCTGTCCGTCCGAGGTGCTGATCGAGGCGTTCGTGGTCAAGCGGCGTACCCCCCTCACCCCTCGCACCGGCACACCCGGCCGAGGGCTGATCACACTGGGCAGTCAAAGACAACGGTCTGAGGGCGACAGTCACCGTGACGGTGAAGGCGCCCCGCTCATTGCGGTGTTTGAGGTCTACGTCCGGGGAGGACGTAGTAGCGCCCCGTACGGCGAACCGGCCGTCGGGGGAAGAAACCACACGCTCCGTTGAACCTGACTGCGCCCCACGCAACATCCGAGTCTACGCGCGTTAGCGCAGAATCTCAACGCTAGGGGTAGGGAGGGGGAGCGTCAAACGCCCAGATTCGGGCGGGGCGCAGCAGACGTTGTCTGCCAGGCACGTATGGTAGCCGATTCGGGCCGCTCGTGGGCCTCGCTGGGGTGAATCTGAGGCCCTTGCGAGCTGGTTTGCAGGCCAGACAGCACCCGTCGCGAGGGGGACAGCGAGTCTTGGCGAGTCGTCAACTTCGGGGGCCGAACCTGACGAGTGCGCACCAGGAGGGGGTGGCGACGGCGGAGTAGGATGCACGGTGCAAGGGTGGAGGAGGGCGTATGGACGCTCGGTCACCTGAGCCCGTGACCGCCGCCCGACCTCGGGTGGTGGGGACACGCTCCCCAGTGCTGGCAAGCCATTGAGTGACGCCGCGGAAGTCCCGCGGCGTTGTTGTTTGCTGGAGGAGGTCGGTTTGAACTCCGGAATGATCGGCAAGATCGAGAAGGCGCACCGTTATGCGGAGGAGCGCAATCGCTTCCGGTTCTCTGGCCTCGCCGTGACCATCCACGGCGACAACGATGACCACGAGGTGCGCTTCGAGGGCGGCGCACTGGCGTGCGGGTGCGACTTCTACGGGCGCGAGCGCGTGTGCGCCCACACGATGGCGGTGGAGCGACTGCTGTCGGGGATGCTGCCTCAGGCGACGACGGCCGCCGCCTAAGGTCGTTCAGCCCGGTCGGCCGGCGAGACGGGACGCATCCTGGGCGCGAGGGCTCGAGCCTCAGGGCGCGTCCGGGACGAAGCGTCCCGTCTCGTCGGCGACGGTCCCGCTGACAATTCCCTGTGGACCATTCATGACTGCCCCCCAGATGAGGCCGGCCGTCGCGGCATCTCCGAGTGACCGCTCCCGGGGAGGGTGCGCGGCGTATCCTGAAACGGTCGCCCGGACCGGCGCGGGACGCGGAACCTGTGCCGGACCACGGCAGAATGGGGGTTCCCTCATGTTCCTCGTACACCTCAATCAGTCGCACCGTGGGTGGGGCGCTAGGTTCGCCTCGCACCTCGCGGCGGTCGCCGCTGGTGCCGCTGGCGTCGCGTTGTGGCAACGCGGCACCACCGTTGCCGAGAAGCTGCGTCGACGTGCGGTTCGCTCAAACGGATCCCTGCAGGCGGGGCCCTGGCCGGCCAGCATGGTCAACGCGGGTTGGGCGGAGATCACGGACGCCCACGGTTCCGTGTTCGGGCGGGCGCGGGTGATGCTTGCTGAGGCCGGACAGCCGCCGGTGGACGGGCAGCCTCTACCCGGCGAATTGCGCTCCGTGCGGCTTTCATCCGGCCGCCTCCGTCTGTTCCCCGGCCGCTACTGGGTGCGGTTTGAGAAGAGCCAGCACACCCATGCCATCGAGGTCGTCGCGTCGCCTACTGCCGACGGCGCAGATGTTGTGGCCATCCGCTGGGATGACCTCGACCTCCCTGCGAGCCTCGTGGAGCGCGACGCGAACTAGCAGCCATTGAGGGTGGTCGGCGCGATCAGGGCGTTGAGCCGTCCGGGACGAAGCGTCCGGTCTCGTCGGCAACGGTCCCGCTGACGATCCCCTTCGGGCCGTTCACCACAGCCTGCCAGACAGGCCGGCTGTCCTGCATCGTCAGGCGCAGGGTGCGCGGTGTCGCCGCGCCGAGCGCCTGCACGGCCGCGGCCACCACTGAGTCCGGCCCCACCCGCAGTCTCGTCAGCGCCAGCGGCACCGTCGGCGGGTTGGCGAGCGATGCCAGGGGATCCGCAGCGGCGGTGACGGAGAAGTCGGACGGTGCCACGGCATCGACGTTGC
>SCVR01000068.1 GCA_004296805.1 Dehalococcoidia bacterium | reverse complement strand
TCTTCCGATCTCTCGTGGACGAAGTCGACCTCGTCCGGTGCGTAGCGCCGCATCTCCGCCGCGATCGGGCGGAAGTCGATGACGTTCTCCAGTTTCGACCAGAGGTTCGCGAGCAGGGTGATCGACTGGAGGTCCCACTCCACAATGCGGTCGATGCCGGGGTACTGAACCTTCACGGCGACGGCGGTACCGTCGTGTTTGCGGGCGCGGTAGACCTGGGCGAGGGACGCCGCGGCGATCGGCTCCTCGTCGAACTCGGCGAAAAGCGTCTCGACGCTGCCGTGCAACTGCTCCTCGATCACTGGCCGGATCTCGTTCCACGGGCGGGGCGGCACCTGGTCATGGACCAGCGAGAGGGTAGTCACGTACTCGTCCATGAGGACATCCGCGCGCGAACCAAGGAACTGGCAGGTCTTGACGATCAGGCCCTGCTGTTTGATGGCGCGATGGACGACCGACTCGGCGGCACGCTGGTGGAAGCGGTGCGTTGCCTCGGTCATGGCCTCCGCGCCGCGGAAACGACGCTGCACGCGGAGCCACCGCCAGCGCAACCACAGCCCCGTCACGGTCGATCCCAGAGCGATGCTCCGCCGCAGCCGCCCATTGGGTGGCCGGATCGGCGTCTCGCGCATCTGGCGGAGCATGCGTTGCTCGGCCTGGGCTGGGGTCAGGGACATCGAGACTCCGGTCGAGGCGTCCCGGTGGCTGGAGGGGCCGCACGCGTCATGCTTCCAAGATACCAGCGGTCCTCCGAGTCAGCCGCACGCATCCTTGGATGCGGAGCCGAGGCCAGCGTGCGTGGTAGCCTCCCGGCGTGGCGTTCTTCAATCCATCTCGTCCGTCATACGTTCAGGATCCCTACCCCGCACTCGCGCGGCTGCGGGCCGACGATCCGGTTTTCCGTAGTCCGGAGCTTGACGGCTGGGTGCTGACGAGGCATGCCGATTGTGCCTATGTGTTGCGCGAGCAAGCGCTGTTCGGCAATGACCCCACACTCGCAACTGGCGGGATGCGGGCGCACGTCTTGGAAGCACGCGCCCGATCCCCGCTCGGCGAGACACCCACACTCGGGTCGACCGATCCCCCGATCCATCCGCGCTTGCGAGGCCTGATCGGACGGGCGTTCACCCCTCGCATGGTCGAGGACGAGCGGGCAGTGGCCGCACAGGTGGCTGCGGCGCTCCTCGATGAGGCGCCTGCCGGCCAGCCGTTCGAGTTCATGTCGCATTTCGCCGAGCCATTTCCGGTCGTGGTTGTCAGCGACCTGCTCGGGCTCAACGACGAGGAGCGCGGGCCGGTGCGGGCATGGGCGCAGGCACTGGTGCGCGTGATCGCGGGTGGTGACCTGCCGCCAGAGGCCTACCGCGAGGGCGAGTCAGCGAAGGCAGCCCTGCTCGACTTCCTGAAGGCTTACACGGAGCGGCACGCGGGGGACACCAGCAAGAAGGTGATCTCGCTGCTGGTGGAGGCCGAGGCGCTCGGTGACCGCCTGTCACTCGACGAACTCCTGTCGTTCACGGTGTTCCTCTACACCGCAGGGAGTGGGCCGACCGCTTACATGCTGGGCAACGCGGTGGCGGCATTGCTCGCACACCCGGCAGCCCTCAACGCCGTCCGCGCCGACCGGTCGCTGATCCGGGGGGCGATTGAGGAGTCGTTGCGCTGGGACAGCGCGACACAAGTGCTGCTCCGCTTTGCGCGCGAGGCTTGCGAGGTAGGTGGGCGGAAGGTCGCCAAAGGCGACACGCTCTATGTGATGGTGGGTGCTGCTCACCGTGACCCTATAGTCTTTGCCAGTCCGGACACCTTCGACATCCATCGGCCGTTGACCAACGCCCAATTGCTCGCGTTCGGGGCAGGCCCCCACTTCTGCCTGGGCCAGCCACTCGCGTTCGTGGAGGGCGAGGTGGCACTCAACTCGCTGCTTGATCGCTACCCACACCTTCAGGGTGTGCCCGGCGGGTTCGAGCGCGGCGGGACGTTCCTGCTCCGCGGCCCGAAGCGGCTGTTGTTGGCGGGCCGATAAGCGAGGCGGGCGTGGCGTACTTCAACCCGATGCGCCCGTCATACATCGCCGACCCGTATCCCGCGCTCGCGCGCCTGCGCTCGGAGGCTCCGGTCTTCTTCTCAGAGCCGCACGATGCCTGGATTGTCACTTCTTACGCCGAGTGCCTTGCGATCCTGCATGACGAGGCGACGTTTGCTTCTGATCCGGCGCACTCGACGGGCCGCGTGGGGGAGCGCATCGGCCAACAGCGCCGCAAGCAGGTCCTCGGTGACACGCCACGTATCGGTCAGAGTGATGCCCCAATCCACGGTCGCCTCCGCGGGACAGTCGCGGCGGCCTTTACCCCTCGGTACGTCGAGGGGGTACGCGCATTCGTGGAGCGCGAGGTCGAGGTGCTACTCGACACGCACCTCAAGCCCGACCGCCCATTCGATGCCCTGAACGACCTCGGTGCTCTGCTGCCACGCGCGGTCATTGGTCTGCAGCTGGGTGCGCCCGAGGTCGACCGTCGACAGGTGATGGAGTGGGCGACAGCCCTGATGCAAACGGTGAATGCCGACCTCACCGCAGGACGGCGGGCGGACGCCGAGGCTGCTCGCGAGGGGCTGCTCGCCTACCTCGGCCGCGTCGCACGTGGCGAGGCGGGGGATCCTGATTCGCTCCTCACGCGGATGGCGCGTGCCGAAGGGGAGCGCCTGAGCACGGAAGAGTTGCTGGCGTTGACGATCGATGTCGCGCTCGCCGGCAACGACACCACGGCGAACTTGATCGGTAACGGCGTCCTCGCGCTGGTCCGGAACCCCGAGGAGCAGATCCGGCTGCGAGCCTCCGAGGACTACTCCATGGCGGTGGACGAGATGCTGCGGTACGACCCACCGCAGCAGGCGATTGCGCGCTTCACCTGCCAGGCCTCGACGCTTGGTGGACGGCGAATACCCGCTGGCGCCACCGTCCTCGCGCATGTGGCGGCGGCCAACCGTGACCCCGCGGCCTTTCCAGACCCCGACCGCTTTGACGTCAGCCGTCAGGGCGAGCGCCACCTCTCGTTGGGCTTGGGCGTCCACTACTGCGTCGGCGCACCGCTGGCGAAGGTCGAGGCCGAGGTGGCACTCCGAGGACTCATGGCGCGCCTCACCTCGATCCGCCTGGAGTCGGGTGCCGTCCTCCAGCGAGGGCCGGACTGGATGCTGCGTAGCGCTGGCGTGGTGCCGCTGCAGACGGGCGGCTTGCTGCGCGGCTGATCGCGGGATGGTGCGGTAGTCTGGATCCATGACTACAGGCGTCGTCTTCAACCCCTTCGTCCCCTCCTTCCGCGCGAACCCCTATCTGCAGTTGGGGCGTCTCCGTGAGGGCGACCCGGTGCATCGAAGCCAGGCGCTGCAAGCGTGGGTGCTCACCCGCTACGACGACTGCCTGCGTGTCATGAAGGACGCCGAGACCTTCTCATCGGACGTGATGCAGGCGGGCGGCGCGCTCGCCGCGGCTCTGCGTGAACAACGACGAGAGACACCGCTCGGCGAGACGCGCACTGTGCTGGGCTCCGATCCTCCGGTTCACACTCGGCTGCGTAGCATCGTGAACCGTGCGTTCACCCCGCGTCGCGCCGCCGCGCTGCGACCGCACATTGAGGATGTGACCGCGAGCCTGCTCGCCCAGGCGCCCGACTCCGGCGAATGGGATCTGATGAAGGGTCTTGCCCAGCCCCTCCCGGTGATCGTGATCGCCGAACTGCTCGGAGTGCCGTCCGAGGACCGTGAACAGTTCCGCCACTGGTCCAACGCGCTGGCAGCCACGACGAACCTCCTGCAGGACGCGGCCACGCGTCAGGGGGCGGTCGCTGCGGCTCAGGAACTGCGCGGCTACCTCGAAGCAGTGGTGGTGGAGCGCGTCGCCGCCCCGCGGGACGATCTCATTTCGGCGCTGCTGGAGGCCGAGGCTGACGGGGCCCGTCTCTCGCGGGACGAGGTGCTGGCGTTCGCAGTCCTGCTGCTGGTGGCGGGGAACGAGACGACGACCAACCTGATTGGCAACGGCACGCTGCTGCTTGCCGAGCACCCTGAAGCGATGCAGGCGCTCCGGGACGACCCCGAAGGTGTGCCGAATGCTGTCGAGGAGATGCTGCGCTACGACAGTCCGGTGCAGGGTCTGGTCCGCTTCGTTGCTCGTGACACCGAGATCGCTGGACAGGCGATCAAGAAGGGCGACGTGCTGATCTGCATGATCGGCGGAGCGAACCGCGATCCTCGGCAGTTCACTGAGCCAGAGCGGTTCGACATCGCACGAGTCGAGAACCGACACCTGTCGTTCGGGCAGGGCATCCACTTTTGCCTCGGCGCCCCTCTGGCCCGGCTGGAGGCAGACGTGGCCTTCCGTGGGCTACTCGCGCGCTGGCCGGGCATACGATTGGCAGAGGGTGGCGCGGAGCGAGGCGGGACGTTCCTGCTGCGCGGGCCCTCGCGGGTGACGCTCGCAGTCGGGCGCTAGACGGCGGCCGAGGCCGGCGGCGCGGACGGGCCTCGGCGCGTCGCGCGGATCGCGAGGCCCAACGTGACGACAGTCGCGATGGCGCATGCGATGCCCATGGGTCCGCTGGGGCCGTACGACTTGATCAGCCTTCCCGAGGATCAGGGCGGCGAACGGCTGGATGCCGCCAGCCATCGAGTAGAGCCCGAGTGCCCTCGCCCGATGCGCCGGGTCGGCGTTGAGCTGGATCAGGGCCTGGTTCAACGTGCTGAACACTGAGTGCACGACGCCGGCGAGGACAAGGAACACCAACGCGGGAACGAACGCAGTCATCTGGGCAAACAGCCCGATGAGCCCCATATACATGGCGCCTGACCAGAGCATCGAGCGCACCCCGCCCCTTCCGGCCGCCACGTACCAGAGTCCGAGCAGCGAGCCGATCCCCACGCCTGAGAACAGCCATCCTTGCTCGACGGCCGTCCCTCCCATGTTCACGCGCACGAAGACGGGCATGAACCCGATGTACGGGTACACCAACGCGCCGGTGAGCAGGGTGATGGTGAACGAGATCCGCAGCGACGAGTTCTCCTTCACGTGCCGGAACCCTTCGGCGAGTTCGATGAGCACGCCGCTGCGCTTCGCGGCCGTGCCCGGCTGCGTCTTCAGCGCGGCGACGAGGGCGACGGCTGAGACCAGGAGCACGGCCTGGATTGCGAACGCGAGGTCAGCGCCGCGAAGGCCCACAATGATGCCGCCGGCACTCGGACCAATGACGCGCATCGTGTTGCCCGTCAGACCGTTGAGTGCCAGGCCGTTCCGTAACATGTCCCGTCCGACCGTGTCGTACACGAGGACGTTGCGGACGGTGTTGTTGATCGCCTGTCCGACGCCAAACCCGGCGGACACGAGGTAGAGCAAGGTCAATGAGGAATGGTCGCTGAAGACCGCTGCGGCGATGGCCACGGCCACTGTCGCCTGTCCCGAGGCCGATGCCATCAGCAACCGGCGCGCGCCGATGCGGTCCGCGAGCGGCCCCACGAACGGCGACAGGATCAGCACGAAGATGTCTGCGACGAAGTTCACGCTGGCGAGCGCCAGCGCCGATCCGGTTACGTCGTAGACGACCCAGAGGAGCGCCACACGCTGGATCCACTGGCCCAATTGCATCGCCATCCCTGCGCCCATGAGGAGCCGGAACTGCCCGGATCGGAGCGCTGCAAACCGGCCGATGGCGGCTGGGATGTCGTCGCTGGTACTGGCGGTGCCGGCCATGTGGTCCGTCCCGAGGAGCGCGCGGGGGCGCGGCCATCGTAGGAGGGGCCTGCCTCGGCGTCTCGCTAGGATCGAGGTGTGAGGAGGCCCGCCGTGCCGATCGATGTGCGCTACGACCCCGAGAACGTGTTCGCCCGCATCCTGCGAGGAGACATCCCGAGCGACCGTGTCTACGAGGACACAGAATTCGTGGCGTTTCGTGACATTCAGCCGTCGGCGCCGGTGCACATCGTCTTGATTCCCCGGGGACAACCTCCGACGTCGGCAGCCAGCGTTGGGGACTCGGACGCGCCATGGCTGGGACGGATGGTGGTGCTCGCATCGAGGATTGCGAGGGAGCAGGGCCTCACGCCCGGCGGGTATCGCCTCGTCGTGAACTGCGGGGATGATGCCGGGCAGACGGTGGGACACTTCCACCTGCACATACTCGGCGGGTGGATCTTGGGCCCAGTCGCCTGAGCGGTATCTCCGGGTTGCTTCGCCTGAGTAGTGGTCGCAAGATAGGCCCGCTGGTCATACGCGTGGGTGGAGCACCAACAGGAGCCGCCGCCGTGTCAACCGTAGAGCGACCGCAATCGTTGGCCGAAGCCGACACGTGGCAGTTGCTCGACGCGCTCCTGTACTCGGTCTCGCACGACCTGCGCTCCCCTCTCTTGAGTCTCACGCTCTCGGCCGACCTGCTCCGCGACGTCGCAGGGGCGGTGGCTGAGGGTGGGGTTGGGGAGATTGCGCTCGGTGGCCTACGCGATGGGGCGCGCGACATGGAGCGGATGATCGAGTCGCTCACGGTCTTGTCGAGAGCGCGCCGGCGAGTCTTCGACCGCGATCGTGCACCCCTGGGTCTGATCCTCGGCGGGCACCTCGTCATGTCGGACGTCGACGGCTTGATCCAGCAGGTGGTTGCCGTCGATCCGCTCCCTATACGGGAACTGATGGACGAAGTCTGTGGCGAAGGACCGATCGACGTGCGTGCGGCCATCGAAGGCGGGCACGTGATGTTGTCCGCGCCGGTGACCGCCGAGCTGCCACCGTTCGAGGGCCGACCGCTCTGGGCGCTCGCGTCGTCGCTGCAGTCGTACGCGGGCGGCGCGGTCGAGCGCCTGGCAGCATTCCAGGTCCTCCTCGACCGACAGGGCGCTG
>SCVR01000067.1 GCA_004296805.1 Dehalococcoidia bacterium | reverse complement strand
GCTCTTCCGATCTGTCTAACCCTCGCCCGCTGCCCGCAGAGGAGGCCCGCCGTGCCGTACGCCGAGAACGATGGCGTCAAGATCTATTACGAGGTGGACGGCACGCCGGGCGGCGAGCCGATGGTGATGCACCACGGCTACCTCGCGGACCTGGAGTCGTGGCGGGCACGCGGCTGGGTGAAGGCACTCGGCGACCGCTACCGGCTACTGCTGGTCGACTCCCGTGGCCACGGGCGCAGCGACAAGCCCACTGACCCCGAGGCGTACGAGATGCGCACACGCGTCCTGGACGTCCTCGCGGTCATGGGCGCTGAGAGCGTCAACACTGCGCACTACCTCGGCTACTCAATGGGAGGGATGATCGGCTACTCGGCGCTGATCTATGCGCCGCAGCGCTTCGCGACTGTCTCGTGTGGCGGTGCCTCTCCAATGCTGCGTCCAGCCACCGCTGCGGCCCATTCGACCATGGACTGGGACACACTGATGAAGGCCGCCCTGCAGAATGGCGCGGTGAAGGCCGCCTACGACGCGGGTCGCATTGAGCGTGCCCCCATGGAGGCCTGTCGCATCGCCCTCGATGAGTGGAATGGCGCAGAACAGGCGCTCCGCCTCGCAACGATGCCGGTCTTCATGTACGCCGGCACCGAGGACACCCCGCACGCTGGTTGTGCTTCGGCCGTTGCTCTCAACCCGAAGGCGCGATTCCTTTCCCTGCCCGGGAAGAACCACACGACGGCAGCGGAATCGGTCGACCTCGTGGTACCGGCGCTGCTCGAGCACATCGGTGGCGTGAAGGCGGGCTAACCTCCCGCCTTCAGCCTGCCCCCGGCCTCACGGCCGATCTCGCCCCACCGCTTCGCCGAGGCCGCGCGCACCTGCGCGTGGCGCTTCGTGTCTTGCGCCATGCGGACAAACAGTTCCGCAAGGCCATCGATGTCGTCGAGGTTCACGGTTTCGGCGGCGATGCGGCTGTCGTCGCCCATGTTGTGGTAGTTGCCGAGGGCGACACAGGCGGCACCGGTCTCGTAGCCCATGAAGTCGTACGCGGTGGCCTCGGTCGTGCCGCCGTCCATGAGTTTGCGCTGGAACTTGAACGTCGGGTCGGCCTGCTGCATCTCCATCGCGAGACGGAACATCCAGAGCGTCATGTCGGGCGAGAAGATGTGGCCGTAGTCACCCACGCGGATGATCGGGCCAGCGCCCTGCACTGCCCGCCCCCCGGCCATCGAGGAGCACTCGACGGCGACGACCAGCGCGCCCTCGGGAAGCGTGCGCGCACCAGCGGCTGCGGCGGCACCGAGCAGCCCGGACTCCTCCGCACGGGTGAACGAGCCGATGACGTGGCCCTCCACGCCGCGCGCGACGAGGCGGTCGAGGGTAGCGAGGACAGCCACTGCGCCGATCAGGTCGTCGCACTGGCGCGCCTCGACGATGCGTCCGCGGATGCGGCACTCTGCCACATCCCAGAGCGCGAGGTCACCTGCTGATGCTGTCCCCTCCTCGATGGTCGCGACTGCGCCGGTGATGCGACGGGCCCAACGGGTGGGGGCGTCGCTCGCGAGGACGCGCGTGATCCGGGCCACACCGCGGGTCTTGCCATCCGCGCCGTAGATGCGGACGGGTTCGCCCTTCCCGTACCGGGCGTCAACGCCCCCGCTGAAGGCGAGGGTGAGGCGCTTGCCTCGGACGCCCTCCACGACGAAGCCTGGGTGGTCCGTGTGCGCACCGAGGACGAGCGGGCGGGCGCCTCGGATGGCACGACCCTTGCGATAGGTCACGTATCCATTGCCGAAGGCGTCCTCGCTGTAAGTCAGACCGCGGGCCTCCGCGAAGGCGCGGACGGCCGCCAGGACGCCCTGTTCACGGAACGATGTCGTCGGGATGCCGACAATGGCGCGGACGATCGTGGCGAGTGGGGTCTCGGCGCTCGGAGCAGGCTTCGCGGGCGGCATCGAGGGCTCCTCACGGCATCGGCATGGGTGTCGTTCGCGCGCCATCCTATCGGGCCCGTAAGGTGGAGGTATGACTTCCCCCGCCACGATCCCCCTCTTTGCCGCCTCCGGACCACCGGAGCCGGTACCCCTCGGCCGTCACGGCAAGCGGCGTTGGCTGGTCGACCGGCCTCTCGAACCCGTCGAAGTTGAGTGCACCGGCTTCACCACCGGTGGGCGCGCGGTCGGGAAGGCACCGGATGGACGCACCGTCTTCGTGGAGTACGCGCTGCCCGGCGAGCGCGTGATCGCGGAGATCACCGCTGACCACCCGACGTACCTCGAGGCCTGCGCGATCACCGTGCTCCGATCCTCGCCGGAACGCGTCGAGCCGCCGTGCGAGTACTTCGGGCGGTGCGGCGGCTGCCAGTTGCAGCACGCCTCGTACCCCGAGCAACTGCGCCTGAAGACCGAGGTGGTCGCGGAGCAGTTGCGACGCATCGGCCGGTTCAGCGCGGACGAGGTCGCCGGCCTCGTCAAACCGATGATCGGCATGGACGACCCGTGGGGGTACCGCAACCACCTGCGCTTCACGGTGCGTCGTGACGGCGACGTGGGGTACATGCTGCGCGGGACGCATCGATTCCTGCGCGTGGACTACTGCGAGATCGCGCACCCTCGCGTGAACGAGGTGCTGCGCCGCGTGCAGGGCAACACGATCGTTGCGCACCAGCTCGCGATCCGCATTGGCGAGAACACAGGCGAGGCGATGATCCAGCCGAAGATCGACTGGCGTCCGGGTCATCGAGCGGCGCACGTGGAGAGCGGCCAGAAGACCTACCACGAGTCGCTGAACGGGATCCCCTACCAGATCTCCGGGCCCGCGTTCTTCCAGGTGAACACGCGCCAGGCGGAACGCCTCGTGGCGATCGCTGTCGCACACGTCCTCGATGCCGCCCCTCACGTCGTGGTGGACGCCTACGCGGGTGTGGGCACGTTCGCGGGACAACTCGCGGACAAGGTGCACCACGTGGTGACCATCGAGGAGTCCGCCGCGGCCGGCGTGGACGCCGAGGCGAACCTCGCGCAGTTCGAGAACGTGACGCGCATCACCGGCAAGGTGGAGGCGTTGCTCCCGGGCATGACGCCCGAGCCGGACGTCGTGATCATCGACCCGCCGCGCGCCGGCCTCTTCCCCATCGTCATCGAGGCGATCCTCGCCTCAGCCGCGCGCCGTGTTGTTTATGTCTCGTGTGACCCGAGCACCCTCGCGCGCGACCTCCGCCTCTTCGTCGACGGCGGCTTCGTCGTGCGCGAGGTGCAACCGGTCGACATGTTCCCGCAGACCCAGCACATCGAGTGCGTCGTGGCCCTCGATCGCGTGGCGCCCCGCGCGTGAGCCTGGTCCTGGCGTCCGGGTCACCGAGGCGTCGCGAACTGCTGGCGGCGCTCGCACTGCCCTACCTCGTCGACCCTGCCGACATCGATGAGTCCAGCGCCGAGCTCGATCCAGTCGTGCTTGCGGAGATACTGGCCCTGTCCAAGGCACGCGAGGTCGCGCGCCGTCGTCCCGATGACATCGTGATCGGCAGCGACACGGTCGTGGCTCTCGACGGGCGTCTCCTCGGCAAGCCCTCAGACGCTGCAGAGGCGCGCGCGATGCTCAACGACCTGCGTGGGCGCGCGCATGACGTGGTCACCGGCGTGGCGGTCGTTGGGCCGGGCGGGATCGAGGCGGTCGCGCACAGCCGCACCGTGGTGGTGATGCGCGCGTACGCCGACGACGAACGCGACGAGTTCATCGCGCGCGGTGAGCCGTTCGACAAAGCGGGCGGCTACGCGATCCAGGACGTGGCGTTCCACCCCGTCGCGCGCATTGAGGGATGTGAGTGCGGAGTGATGGGGCTGCCGCTCTGGACACTGCGGCGACTGCTGATCGATGCCGGCGTTCAGGCAGGTGTGCCTGCGCTCGATCGGTGCGCGGGGTGCCCGGCACGCTCCGAGGTCCCCTAGCCGCGGTCCTGGATGACCTCGAGTTCGCCGATCACGGTCGAGATGCGCACGTGCAGGCGACGTTCCTGCTGCTCGTAGCCGTCCGTGCGCACGAGGATGTCGCGCACGATGCCTTCCTCGCGCTGGCCGAGGACATCGACCGTGCCGATGAAGGTCTGCGCTTCGACTTCCAGCCCGACGCCGTGGGGTACGCGAAGGCGGATCGCGCCTACCCATACCAGAAGCGTGAGCGCGGTCTCACCGGGCGGCAGGACGGCCTCTCGGAGGTCGAGGTCGATGTCTCCGAAGACGGTGCGGAGGACGCCATCCTCCACCGACCAGTTCTCAGCGGAACGGATGTGCCCGAAGGTCTGCGACAGGCGCCGACGCACGCGTCGCGCACGAGCCTCGGCGAGGATAGCGAGTACGCCGAGGGCCAGCAGGAACAGCCCGGTAGCCGCCTCGATCAGCCCACGCGTCCCGATCTGGCGCCAGCCGGACTCATTCGCAAACAGCAAGAGACCGAGCAAGCACAGGTACGCGCCGACCGTGACACTCAGGACGTCCCGCAGGCGGGAGGTCACTGGCCGCTCACCGACGCCGCCACGAGCGCCGCGCCCCGCGGAACACAATCGTCAGGCCAAGGCCGATCAGCGCGGCCGCCCAGAACTGGGTGGCTGTGACCGCAGGGATGATGTCGAGCGAGTCGAGCAGCAGTAGCGATCCGACGATGATGAAGACGACGCCAAACGCCATCCCGAACCTCCCCCACGAGAACCAGATCGCAGCCTCCGTGGCGCTGGCACCTCGGATTCTACGCCGAGACGCTGTGCGGCCTTGCCGGTGTGATGTCGATATGATGTCATACTGACGTCATCCAGGGCAAGGTACCCCTCGCGATCGGCCCTCCCAGACCCCGGAATCCCCCGCACGGGAGACGCCGTGGATCACGCAAACCCGTAGAAGGAGATGCGGGTTACGGACATTTGCGTACTTTGGATCGCGGCGTCTCACCCGCCATTGGAAGGGAACGAACCTGTGGCCGATCCGATCATCCAGGTGACCGACCTGGTGAAGACCTACGACACCGGAGCCGTGCGAGTGAACGCCCTGCGAGGCGTCTCGTTGTCGGTGGCGAAGGGCGAAATGGTGGCCATCATGGGCCCGTCGGGGTGCGGGAAGACCACCCTGCTGAACTGCGTCTCTGGCATCGACGACCCGACCTCCGGCTCGGTGCGCATTGAGGGCACTGAGCTCAGTTCGATGGACGACGACCGGAAGACCGCGTACCGGGCGCGACGCATGGGGTTCATCTTCCAGTTCTACAACCTCCTCCCCGTGCTCAGCGCCGCGGAGAACGTCGAATTGCCGTTGCTGGTCTCCGGCGTGAAGCCCGCCGAAGCCCGCACGCGCGCCACTGAGGTACTGCGTGTGGTGCACCTCGAAGAGTGGCAGCACCACAAGCCTGCGGAACTCTCCGGCGGCCAGCGCCAGCGCGTGACGATCGCCCGAGCGCTGGTGAACAACCCCGCCATCGTGTGGGCCGACGAACCAACGGGTGACCTCGACTCGGTCACGGCCGACGAGATCATGACGTTGATGCAGGACCTGAACCGGACGCACCAGCAGACCTTCGTGATCGTGACCCACGACCCAGGCATCGCAGCCCGCTGCAACCGCACCATCTACATGCGTGACGGCCTGATCGAGCGCGAGGAGCACCACCGATGACCGAACTCTTCGGCATCCCGCTCGTGCGCATCATGGTCGTCGGCCTGATCCTGATGGGGCTGGCCTTCGCCGTCGTGATCTGGATCGCCATCCGCAACCCGCTGCTCGTTCGGATGGGTCTGCGGAACGCGGTACGCCGCAAGGCACAGACGACGCTGATCGTGATCGGGCTCATGCTCTCGACGCTGATCATCAGCGCTGCGTTCGCCACGGGTGACACTGTGGGCTACTCCATCACCAACGCCGTCTACCACAACTTCGCGCAGGCGGACCTCATCCTCACGCGCAACGTCGACCGAACACGCGCCACGGGCGAGGGCGTCTCGCCTACCGACCTGGCTGCACTGAAGGCGTTCCTCGCCCAGGACTCCGATGTGGACGGGGTGGCGGGCATCGTGCGCGAGCGCGTGCCCGCCCTGAACGCCGAACGACGCCTCTCGGAGCCCCGCGCGGTCCTCGCCGGCATCGACCCGCAGGACATGGTGGCGTTCCACAGTCTGCTGACGCCGAACGGCAGCGAGGTCTCGCCGGCCGCGCTCACGTCGACTGGCGTGTTCGTCTCTGAGCGCCTCGCCAAGGACATCAATATTGGCAAGGGCCAGACGCTGACCGTCTTCGCCAACAACAAGCCGGCCACGTTCACCGTCCTCGAGGTCGTCCAGGACAACTCGATGACCGCCCAACAGGCGAACGGACAGGACCCCGAGTCCGCCGGCGGGATCGTCGCTACTCGCGAGGTAGTGGGCAGCCTGACCGGGAAGGGTGACCAGTACTCGCTGCTGGTTGTTTCCGCGAAGGGCGGCGTGCGCGACACCCTTGAGGTCATCCCGGGGGTAGAGACCCGCCTGAAGGAATGGCTGAAGTCTGACAGTGCGCCGGCGCTTCGCCTCGTGACGACGAAGGAGCAGACTGTCAAGATCGCCGAACTCGTCGGCTCGATCTTCGTCACCTTCTTCCTCGTGTTCGGGCTGTTCTCGATCGCCGCTGGCGTGATGCTCATCTTCCTAACCTTCGTGATGCTGGCAGCGGAACGCCGGTCCGAGATGGGGATGGCGCGCGCCGTGGGCATGAAACGCTCACACCTGACGCAGTCGTTCATCGCCGAGGGCATGGCGTACAACGTGGGCTCGGCCCTTGTGGGGGCTGTGCTGGGCCTCGGTGTCGCCTACGTGTTGATCACCGTCCTCGGGCGCCTGTTCAGCGACTTCGGGCTGAACATCGCCTTCCACTTCAACGTGCAGGGGTTCGCGATCGCGTACGCACTGGGCGTTGTGATCACATTCATCACCGTCGCCTTCTCCTCCTGGCGAGCGGCGAACCTCAACATCGTCCGCGCCATCCGAGACCTGCCCGAGCCGCAGCCTCTGCGAGGCCATTCGACGAGCATCAAGGGCTTGCTCGTGGCGGCTGCCGCGGTCATCTGGTCCGCCCTCCGCATTCCGCTGGTGCTGGCGCCGTTGCAGGCCCTCGGCGCAGTCGCGCAGCGGGCGTCCAAGGGCGACCCGATCGTCCCGGGCGTCATCGCGCTCGTCGTCTCGCTGGGCCTCGCCTTTCTGGCGATCCGCACGAGGCGCTGGGCGAAGCCGAGGCGCAACGTGGGCGGCTGGGCCGTGCTGATGCTGGTCATCGGCAGCGCGCTGACGGTCTGGGGTGGCTGGGGTATCCACCAGGCATTCGCGTACACCGGCGGCACCACGCTGGCAGTGCTCGCCATCGCCATGCTGGCGGTGTACTTCGGCGGTTCGTCCCGGCTGTCGTTCACCGTCGCCAGCGTGGCGTTGCTCTGGTATTGGCTCCTGCCGCTGCCGTTCTCGCTGCTATTCGAGGCGGGCAAGGGGTGGGGCGACCCACTGAACGGTCTCGCCAGCCTTGTCGGGCTCGAACACGACAAGGTGAAGGGGAACATCGAGATGTTCTTCGTCTCCGGGCTGTGCATCACCGCCTCGGCGACGCTCTTCGTGGTCTTCAACGCCGACCGACTCCTCGGGCTGCTCCGAGGTGGCTCGGGTGTCTTCCGCGGGATGACTCCGGCGATCCGCACGGCGATCGCCTACCCGCTCGCCTCGAAGTTCCGAACCGGGATGACGCTGGCGATGTTCGGACTGGTGATGTTCTCGCTCGTGGTCATGGCCACGCTCAACCACAACTTCTCTCAGTTGTTCCTCGGCGATGCCGCCGCGGGTGGGTTCCAGGTCGCCGTCACCGGCAACCCGACGAACCGCATTCCGGATCTCCGGAGCACGCTGAAGAGTGCGGGGTTCAAGGACGACGCCTCGATCACGGGGATCGGGACGCTGGTGCAGATGCCAGCACGGGTGCGCGCAGCCGAGCAACCGGAGAACAAGGCAGGCACGTACCGGCTCGCCGGTGCGGATGCCGAGTTCCTCCGGCTAGCGCGGTTCCCCCTGTCAGCCCGTGCCGCGGGGTATGCGACTGATGCCGAGGTGTTCGCCGCGATGCAGAAGGACCCGACGCTCGCACTGGTCGATGAGTCTCGCTTCGCGATCAACCAGCAGACGCCGTTCGGCGCCAACGCGGACGCCCCGCAGCAGTTTGTCATCGACCGCAACCCGGTCACGCTGAAGGAACAGCCCTGGGAGCCGATCCCGCTCGTGATCCGCGACGCGCGGACCGGCGAAGAAGCCCAGGTGAAGGTCATCGGTTTCGTCGAGCAGAAGGTCACGAGCGTGATGCCGGAGTGGGGATCCGTCTTCGTCGGACGTGAGCTGCTCGACCAGCGGTTCAAGTCGGGCACGACCGATCGCTTCTACCTCACGACGCCAGACACCTCGAAGGCGGGCGAGAAGCGGGTCGCGGACGCGGTGGAGTCGGCGTTGCTGGAGAAGGGCGTCCAGGCGGTCTCGATCCACGAGAAGATCGAGGAGTCCGCGTCACAGTCGCAGGCGTTCCAGACCCTATTCCAGGGCTTCATGGGCCTTGGGATGATCGTGGGTATCGCCGCCCTCGGTGTCATCGCCTTCAGGACGGTCGCGGAACGACGGCAGCAGATCGGGATGCTGCGTGCGATTGGCTACTCGAGGCGGCTGGTGGCTGTGACATTCTTCCTGGAGT
>SCVR01000066.1 GCA_004296805.1 Dehalococcoidia bacterium | reverse complement strand
CGCACCTCTTCGCCCACAGTGCCGTGCCAGCGTTCCTCTTCATCTCTGGCTTCCTACTGGCTCGCGACCGGTCGCCTTCGTTTGGAGCGTTCGTGCGCGGTCGACTGCGACGGATCGCCATCCCCGGGATGACGTGGATGGTGGTGGCGCTGGCCTATGAGTCATGGCACGCCGGTGGGGTGTCCCGCGCTCTGCTCCGGAGCTTCGTGCTCTTCGATATCGAAGGGCAGTTCTACTTTCTGTTCGTCTTAGCCGTGCTGATGGCAGCCGCGTACCCGCTACGCCACGCCCCGGTCACGGTCCTCACGAGAGTGACCGTTGCATCTTTCGCTGTCGGGTTGGGCGTCGTCGCCTGGTACGAACGGCAAGAGATCGCTGGCGACTTCGCAGTGTTCGCGTACCGGAACCCCGCGATCTGGGCGTTCTTCTTCTTCTTCGGACTGTTCGCGAACCGACGCCGGGGCGACATCGTTTGGGGCTGGCGTGTGGTGCTGCCGGCCACCCTCGGGTTGCTGCTCACGCTTGCCGTCTATCTCTGGCGCGGAGAATCAAGCCGTTACCCCGTTTCGTACTTCGGGGTCACGGTGTTCTTGTCTAGCAGTCTCGGGCTCGTGGTGTATCCGGGGCTCTTACGGATCCTCATGCACGTCCGTATCGGACGGCTGTTGGCGGCACCGCTCGCCTGGTTGTCGCCATACACTTTCGGCGTCTTCCTCATCCACAAGCCGTACTTCCTCGGCTGGATGTCCTCCACGATCACGATGGGAACACGGCTCGAGGAGTCGTGGACTCGCCTCATGCTGGCGAACTTCGCGCTGGGGGCAGCGGGAGCGCTGGGATTCGTCTGGCTGGTGGACCGTCTCTGGCCGTGGTTCGGCGCAACCGTACTGGGTGTCGATCACCCGCGCGCACGGGACGAGCGAGAGTAGCCGCTACAACTCGATGATCAGACCGCCGGCAGTCTTCGATGGTGCGACCCACAGGCTGGGCGGCGCCTCCGGGGGCGTCTCGGGCTCAGGGAGGTCTTCCCAACCGTCTGGGAAGGGGAGGATGCGCATTCCTACCTGCCAGTGACCGTCCTGCGGTCCGCCCATTGTCATGGCGTTTTCCCAGTGGACCGCGCACAACGAGATGCCAGTGGGCTGATGACGATGCGCTGCAGTTCGGGGGCACACGTCGTACTCGGAGGTACAGCAGTTGTCGACGGTGGTCGGACGGATCGCCTGATCACAGCGGATGCGTGGTGCGTTCTCGGGCATCGCCCAGCTCCTCGATGTGCTTCCGGAGGGCTTGAGTTTACCCGAGATGCAAACGGGCGGGGGCTTTCGCCCCCGCCCGTCCGAGGTGGTGCTTCCGACAGCAGGGACTATGCCCGGCCGGGGTTGTTGCCCTCGTCGATCCAGACCGAACGGGCCTGGTCGTTCGCGTAGCACGTCCACGGGCCGGCGAGGCCGTGGGCGCGGTAGTTGACGACGTAGTTGTGGTAGACGTTGCGCTGGAGCGCGACGGGCCACCACGCTTGGTAGACCTTGTCGTGGATCAGGGTGTTGATCTGGTTCCAGATCTCCTTCTGCGCCGCCGGGTTCGCCTCGGCACGCTGCTTCAGCAGCAGTGCGTCCAACGCCGGGTCCTCGATCGAGCCGTAGTTCAGGCTCCCCTTCGAGTGGTAGAACGGCGACAGCCACTGGTCCATCGAGTAGCCCGGAGGACCCCACAGGAAGCCGATGAGCTCCTTGTAGTTGCGGTCCGACATCAACGTCACGTGCGTTGGGTTGTCCAAGTCCTTGAAGGTGATCTTCACTTCCTTCAAGGCGTTGTTGATGCCCGGGATCACGATGCCCGTGAACTGGTTCTTGTTGTAGAACGAGCCCAGTTCCAAGGCGAGTGGCTTGGCCGTGGTGTAACCCGCGGCCTGCATCATCTTCGCCGCCTCGGCCGGGTTGAACTGGTACCACGGGCCGTTCACCTTGGCCGTCGGGTACTTGTCGAACATGAACGCCCACGGCATCGGTGACTGCGAGAACGGCCCTTCGGGGTTCTGGTTGTCACCACCGTTGTT
>SCVR01000065.1 GCA_004296805.1 Dehalococcoidia bacterium | reverse complement strand
ACCATGAGCGGACGGCGCTGCTGGAGGGCCTGCAGGCGCGGGCCCTGGAGATGGGATTCGCGCTCCAGTTCGGGCCGGCCGGGATCGCCTCGGCTCCGTTGATCGAGGGAAAGCCGATCACGGAGGAGCAGTTCGCCGCCCTCGGGGAGGCCGAACGGCAGAAGCTGCAGGAGCAGCGTCACATCCTGGAGGACACCGTCCAGGAAACGCTGCTGAAGGTGCGGGGTGTGGAGCGCACCGGGAACGAGCGCGGTGACGCGCTGGACGAGGACGTGGCCGCGTTTGCGGTCGACCACCTGTTCCAGCCGTTGAGCGATCTGTACGGGAACGACATCGAGGTGCAGGAGTACCTCGAGGCCGTCCGCGCCGATCTTCGCCACGAGCGCGACCGGTTCCGGACAGACGCGACGGTGGCGCAGTTGCCGCCCGGGCTTGCGCCGCTGGCGCAGGCCTCGATCACTCGGCGGTACACGGTGAATGCGGTGGTGACGAACGACCCCCAGCGCGGCGCGCCGGTGGTGAACGAGCCGCACCCGACGTACCAGAACCTGGTGGGGCGGGTGGAGTACCAGAGCCAGCCGGGGGGCGGCCTGGCGACTGACCACACGATGATCCGCGCGGGCGCGCTGATGAAGGCGAACGGCGGCTACCTCGTCCTGCGGTTGCGCGACCTGCTGACGAACACGATGGCGCTGGACGGCCTGAAGCGCGCGCTGACGTCCGGCACGGTCGCCATCGAGAACATGGCGGAGACCTACGGGTTGATGCCGACGGTCGGGCTGCGCCCGGAGCCGGTGCCGCTGAACCTGAAGGTCGTCCTCATTGGCGAGGCGTACCTCTACAGCCTGCTCTACCGGTACGACCCGGACTTCCGGCAGTTGTTCCGAGTGAAGGCGGAGTTCGAGATGGACTTCCCGCGGACGCAGGAGAACGCCCACGGCCTCGCCTCGGTCGTCCGTTCGGAGTGCGCGCGTGGCGGGCTGCTGCCGTTCACGAAGACGGCGATCGGACGGCTGATCGAGCACTCCTCGCGGATGGTGTCAGACCAGCGGCGGCTCTCCGCCAACATCGCGGAGTTCCTGGACGTGGTGCGGCAGGCCGACTACTGGGCGCGCGCCGATACGGCCCCCACGGTGACGGCGAGCCACGTCGCCCGGGCGATCGAGGAGACGGTGTACCGCTCCGCCCTGGTCCGGGACCGGGTGATGGAGGCGATGAACGACGGCTCGATCCGGGTGGAGACCACCGGGAAGCGGATCGGGCAGATCAACGCGCTGTCCGTGTATGACCTCGGTGACATCTCATTCGGGCGCCCGTCGCGGGTGACGTGCGTGGTCTCTCCCGGCAACGGGATGATCGTGATGGTCGAGCGCGACAGCGACATGGCCGGACACATCCACAACAAGGGGTTCCTGATCCTGCGGGGCCTGCTGGCCGACCGGTTCGGGCAGGACCGAGTGGGGGCGCTGCACGCCAGCCTCACGTTCGAGCAGTTGTACGGGGAGATCGACGGGGATTCAGCGTCCTCGACCGAGACGTACGTGCTGCTGTCGGCACTGGCCGAGGCGCCCATCGAGCAGCAGATCGCGGTGACGGGCTCGGTCGACCAGTTGGGGAACGTGCAGCCGATCGGCGGAGCCATCGAGAAGATCGAGGGGTTCTACGACATCTGCCTCGCGCGCGGCCTGACGGGCACGCAGGGGGTGATGCTGCCCCGCACGAATGTGCCGAACCTGGTGCTCCGTCCCGACGTCGCGGAGGCGATCGATGCGGGCCGGTTCCACCTGTGGGCTGTCGACCGGATCGAAGAGGGGATCGAGATCCTGACGGGCGTGCCGGCCGGGGGGACTCGAGGTGCAGACGGGAAGTACCCAGAGGGGACGATCTTCCGGCGCGTCGAGGACCGCCTCGAAGCCTTCGCCCGTGGACGCACGCTCGCCCAGACGGGTGAGGCGGCGCGGATCGTGATGACCCCGTCCGCCCCACACCCGCCACCGGGGATCCCGCTGCCGCCGCCGCCCGAGCCACCGGTGAGCGTGTAGGTGGCGCAGCCTCGGTGAGTGCCGACGACCGACCGCTGATGACGGTGGACATGGACGGCGTGTTCTGCGAGCCGCCGCTCGGGCAGAACCTTGGCATCCACCGCTCGTTCTACGACCCGACGGCCGAGCCACACCCGGCGAAGGTCTACCCCCGCTGGCTGAATGTCCCGATGGACCACATCCGGTTCGACTTCCGTCGTCCGATGCCGGGTGCTCGTGAGGCGCTGCTACGCCTCGCGACTGTCCGACGGCTCGTCATGGTGACCGGCCGCCGTACGCGGCCCTCATGGTGGCTCCGCCATCACGACTTCGATGGCATCTTCGAGGCCGCCTATGTGAACCAGTCGACGGTTGGCAGTGCCCACTACAAGCAGGCGACCCTCCGGCGACTCGGCGCGCGCGAGCACGTGGAGGACGACGGACGTACCGCGCAGTTGCTGGCGCAGACCACGGGCGTGCAGGTGTACCTCTGCGACTGGCCCAGGAATCAGGGGCTCCCACTGGACCCGCGCATCGAGCGCGTCTCGAACCTGAGAGCGCTCGCCGACCGCCTGGCCCCGTGACCGCTGACGAGGGGTACGCTGGATCGATGGCCACCCTGAGCGCACCCGGACGCTTCCTGCCCCGATGGACGGGTGGACGTCGACGTCTCGCGCTCGGCGGCGTGCTGCTGCTCGCTGTCGGGTGGGCATTCGCCTGGGGTGCGCACGGGCACTTCTCTCAGCCGCAGGCCACCGGGCTCGAAGCCGTGACCGCGACCCGGACGGTGACGGTGAGCGGCGCCGGGGGGCGCCTCGACCTCGCCGGGGTGAGTGCGAAGCCGGGTGAGGTGCTTGACCTCGTCGTGACGGATGCGCCGGGCGCCCACGCGTTCGTGGTGCAGGGTGCGCAGCCGGGCTCCGAGTACCTGGTGCGCGGCCAGAAGGATGGTACGACGCTGATCCGGCTGCGCGTCCCGGCCAGCGGACAGGTCGGACTACTCTGCACGACCCCGGGGCACGAGAACCTGCACGGTAATATCTCAGTGGGCGTAACCGAATGAGGCAGCGATGACGTCAGGCCCCGCGATGCCGTTCCCGCCCCATTTCTTCCAGCGCGAAGACACCTCGGCTGACCGCTTCTTCTACGAGGTCCCTCGGCTGGTGACCCACATCGACGATGCGACCATCGAGGCACTGACCGGGCTGTACCGGGACACGTTGCAGCCCGGATCGCGCGTGCTCGACCTGATGTCGTCCTGGGTGAGCCACTTACCGCCGGAAGTCGAATTCGCGCGGGTCGCCGGGCTGGGGATGAACGCGGAAGAACTGCGGGCGAACCCTCGACTGACCGACCACGCCGTGCGGGACCTGAACAGCGACCCCGTGCTGCCCTACGAGGACGCCTCATTCGACGCCGTGGTGTGCGCGGTCTCAATCCAGTACCTCACGAGGCCGATCGAGGTGTTCGCGGAGGTCTCGCGTGTACTCGCCCCCGGCGGGCTCTGCCTCGTGGCGTTCTCGCACCGCATGTTCCCGACGAAGGCGGTGGCGATCTGGAAGTCACTGAGCGCGGATGACCGTGTGCGGCTGGTCGCGACATATCTCGCGCTCGCGGGCGGCCTCGGCGAACCGTTGGTCATCGATCGATCGCCAGCGGGGGCCGATCCGTTGTGGGCGGTCGCGGCCCGTCGCGAGGGCACATCGCCGTCAGTGCGGTGAGTCGATCGGTCGACGACCGATCAGGGGCGATCAGAGGACGCGCAGTCTTCACGAAAAAAGTGGCCCTCGATACTTGCAGAGGCAACCCGATAGCGATCGAGCGCGTTACATTGCGCGTGTGGATCGGCCAGGGCCCGGCCCTTGATCCACCACCCATGGGGACCGGGTCAGCCCGGCTAGTCGAGGATGTGAACGTGGCTGCGACGAAGAAGGCTGCTGCGAAGCCCGCTGCCAAGCCCGCTGCGAAGCCGGCTGGCAAGTCCGCCAAGAAGAAGTAACCCTTCTTCTAGCGGTGCGCTAGAACAGCGGAGGCCGCCGGGACGCCGGCGGCCTTTCGCTTGCTCCGCGATCTCGCGAACCCTTGCTGTCGCTGGCGATCCGGGTGAGACCGGGTCACACCTCGAGTGGTGCGCCGAGCCGCCGCAGCAGGGTCAGCGCATCCTCTGGCGCGCCAGCGACAAACGCCGGCACTTCGATCTGCTGGGGCGAAAGCACCAGTGGCCTTCCGTTGATCTGCAGCAGTTGGCCGCCGACGCCTTCGAGGATTGCGACGCCACCCGCGATGTCCCAGAGCGACCGAGGGCCGGTCGAGAAGTAGACGTCTGTGTCGATGCCCGCGGCGTGGACGAGCTTCACGGCGGAGGAGCCGCACGGGTAGACCTCGTAGGGGATCTGGTAGTGGATCCGCCGGGCCTCGTAGTCGTGCCGGGAGACAACCACCCGACGCACGACACCGTCGTTGGGCAGGGTGGGGAGAGGCACGCCGTCACGGCGGGTCTCGCGACGGCCACCGGCGACGATGGCGGAGAGAACGGACTGCTCTGCAGGCAGACCCACGGCACCCATGACGAGGCGCCCCTGCGCGAAGAGCGCGACGGAGACGCCGAACTCCGGCAGCCCGCGCAGGAACTCCCGCGTGCCATCGAGCGGGTCGACGACCCAGGTCGGCTCGCCACGGAGGATGCGCGCGACCTCAGAGGACTCCTCCGAGATCCATCGGGCGCCGGGTACGAGGGGCATCAACCGCTCGTGGAGGATGTCGTCGGCGGCGTAGTCGGCCTCGGTGACAGGCCCTTCGCCCGGTTTATGTCCCACGCGGACGCGTTTCCCCGCACGGACGGCGCTGATCGCCTCGTTCGCCTCACGCACGGCGCCTTCGAGGGCGTCGCGCACGGCGTCGATGCCGGCACCGCCGAGGTCGATCGGACGTTCGATGCGGTCTGAGGTCACAGGCTCGCGCCGCCGTCGACGATGACGGTCTGGCCGGTGACGAACACCTGGTGAGCGATCAGTCCGTAGATGGCGTCCGCGACCGTCTCCGGAGTGGCGACGGCACGGAGGGGCGTCGATGCGGCGGTGGCGGCCTTCGCCTGGTCGTACCGATCGCCGAGGCCGCCCTTCAGCCACCGGCCGTCGATAAAGCCCGGGGCGACGCAGTTCACGCGGATCTCCGGCCCGAGGATCCGGGCGAACGACTTGGTCATGGTGATCACCGCGGCCTTCGAGGCGGCGTAGGGAATCGACGAGCCGACTCCGCGCACTCCGGCGATCGAGGCGATGTTCACGATGGCGCCCTCGCCGGCTGCCTTCATGTGGGGCGCCGCGGCCCTCGTGCAGTTGAAGGTGCCCTGGACGTTCGTCCTGAAGGTGTCGTCCCAGACCTCCTCGTTGACGGCGTCGAGGTCGGGGTGGGCGATGAAGTAGGTCATCCCGGCGTTGTTCACGAGGATGTGGAGGGCCCCGTAGGTCTCGACGGCGTTGGCGATGAGGGCACGGCAGTCCTCGTCCTTGCCGACGTCTGCGCGCACGGCGTGGGCAGTGCCACCGGCGGCGCGGATGCCGGCGACCACCTCGTCCGCGTCGGCGGCGGAGTGGGCGTAGTTCACGACGACCTTCGCACCCTCCCGCGCGAGGAGTTCAGCGAGGGCACGTCCGACGCCGTTAGACGATCCTGTGACGACAGCCACCTTGCCTCGGACGTCCATCGATGCCCCCTCCGACGGGGCCGAACCTCTCAGCCCGGCACGCCTCCGATGCTACACTCGCGCTCACCATGGCGACGAGCAGCGCAGCCGCTTCCCCGGCCTCCGCCGGGCATCCGGCAGGCCACGAGGCACTCGTACGCGACCTGCAGGCAGCCCTCGGCCCCGCTTCCGTCCTCCACCTCTTCGAAGACATCATCGCCTTTGAGTACGACGCGACGATTGAGCGCGCGCTGCCGGAGGTCGTCGTGTTCCCGGGGACGACTGCTGACGTCTCGGCGGCGGTCCGAATCGCGGAGCAGTACCTGCGCCCGGTGGTGCCTCGTGGGTCGGGGAGCGGGCTTTCGGGCGGCGCCGTCCCGTTGACCGGCGGGGTGCTCGTCGTGCTGACGAAGATGAACCGCATCCTCGAGATCGATGTGGCCAACCGCGTGGCGGTGGTGCAGCCGGGCGTCATCAACCTGCAGTTGCAGGAGGCCCTCGCCCCGAAGGGACTCCTGTTCGCGCCCGATCCCTCGTCACAGCGGGTGTGCTCCATCGGCGGGAACGTGGCGAACAACTCGGGCGGGCCGCACACGCTCGCCCACGGGTCAACGGTGAACCACGTCCTCGGGCTTGAGGTCGTACTCCCGGGCGGTCGAGTAGCGCGTCTCGGCGGACGGCTGGCAGACACGCCCGGCATCGACCTGCGGGGGCTGTTCGTCGGCTCCGAGGGGACGCTGGGGGTCGTGACCGAGGTCACGGTGCGGCTGGTGCGCACGGCGCCGGCGGTCAGGACGCTCGTCGCGGTGTTCGATTCGGTTGAGGCGGCCTCCGAGGCGGTCTCAGCGATCATCCGACGCGGGATCATCCCGGTCGCCCTCGAGATGCTCGACCGGGAGATCATCCGGCTGGTGGAGCCGCGCATCCACGCCGGCTACCCGCTGGATGCGGGCGCCGTCCTCCTGGTCGAGGTCGAGGGCCTCGCGGAAGGGGTCGACGCAGACGGCGCGAGCGTCGAGGAGGCTTGCCGTGGTGCGGGGGCACGGGAGATCCGTGTGGCTCGAACGGCTGGCGAGCGCGACCGGCTCTGGGAGGCGCGACGCGTCGGCATCGGCGCGATCGGGGCGGCCGCGCCTGCGTTCTACCTGCTCGATGGGGTGGTGCCGCGGTCGAAGTTGCCCGAGGTGATGCATGGCGTGATGGAGACGAGCGCGCGGTACGGATTCCGTGTCGCGAATATCTTCCACGCGGGTGACGGGAACCTGCACCCGAACCTGATGTTCGACCCCGACGACGAAGGCGCGACCGCCCGCGTGCTCGCCTGTGCCGAGGAGATCATGCGCTTGTGCGTGGACGCCGGTGGTGCGGTCACCGGCGAGCACGGGATCGGACTGGAGAAGCGCTCTTACTTGGAGTGGATCTACTCGCCCGCCGACCTGGCCGCGATGAACGCAGTGCGGGTCGCCTTCGGGGGCGCGGAGCGCTTCAACCCGTGCAAGATGCTCCCCGGGGGGCACGGCTGCGCGTCCGGGCACGGCGCGGAGGCCCTGAACGCGATGCGCCGCGGCAGCGACTCGGTCTAACAATGACTCCGACCGCGACCGATCTCGAACACGTCCGCCACGCCCTCTCGAGCGACCTCGAACGGTCGCCACAGCACTACGTGCTCGGCGGCGTGACGCCCGCGATCGCGTTCGCCCCGACCGACCCGAGCGAGATTGCCGCGCTGGTTCACGCGGCGGACGAGGTTGGACTGGCGGTGGCGCCGCTCGGAGCGCGCACCGCAACGGCAGTCGGGCGACCGCTGAGCCGATACGACGTGGCCCTGGACCTTCGCGCGCTCGACCGGGTCATCGAATACGTGCCGGAGGACCTCGTGGTCACGGTGCAGGCGGGGGTCACGCTGACGACGCTCCAGACGACGCTGCGTGAGCACGGCCAGTACCTGCCAACCGATCCGCCACCGGGCGACGAGGTGACCGTCGGCGGTCTGCTCGCCTCGGCGCGGAGCGGGGCATGGCGTGGTCATCTCCCGGCGGCACGCGACCTGATCCTCGGGATGGCGGTGGCGCTGCCCTCGGGTGAGGTGGTGCACTCGGGCGGGCGGGTGGTGAAGAACGTCACCGGGTTCGACATGCACCGCATGCACACGGGCGCCCTCGGCGCCCTCGGTGTGATCGTGGAGGCGACGTTCAAACTGACGCCGCTCCCGGCGGTCACCCGGACGTTGCTGCTCCCCGCGGGTGACATCGATGCCTGTGGCGCCCTCGCGCGGCGGGTGTGGGACGCGGGGCTGGTGGTCCGAGCGATCACGGTCCTCGGGGCACGTGCTGCGGCGGAGGCGATGCTGCCTCCCGCGGCGGCAGTCCTCGTCGAGGTGGCAGGCAGCGAGGCGTCCGCCGAGCGGACGTTGCGTGAGATCCGGGCGCTGGCCCCAGCCGCTGGCGATGCACCTGCCGAGGCCTGGGGACGCCTGCGCCGTCTCGCGGCCGGGCCGGGCGCGACGGTGCTGCGGATCGGCGTCCCGCCTGCTGAGGTGGAGACGACGGTCGCCGCCCTCGAACGCTCCGGGCTCGCGGCCTGGGCGCACCTCGCGGCCGGGTCGGTGATGGCGCGCGGTGACGTTGCGGCCTCGGAGATCGAGGCGCTGCGCGCGCTCGCCGCAGAGCGCGGCGGCTTCCTGCAAGTCGAGATCGCCTCGGCCACGCTCCGGCAGGCCGTCGACCCAACCGGGGCCACCGAGCGGACGCTGGTCGAGGCGCTGAAGCAGCAGTTCGATCCGCGTGGGACGCTGAACCCGGGACGATGGGGAGCCGGACTGTGACCACCACGCACGAGGCCCATCCGCTGCGGTTCGTCGGCGTGGACATCCCCTCGAAGGCGGATCTGCAGAACTGCATCCACTGCGGGTTCTGCCTGCCGTCGTGCCCGACCTACATCGCGACTGGGCAGGAACTCGAGTCGCCGCGCGGGCGGCTGCACCTGATCTCCGCTGTCGTGGACGGACGGATCGAGGCGACCGAGCGGGTGCTGGGACACCTCGACCTCTGCCTGCAATGCCGTGCCTGCGAGACGGCGTGCCCTTCGAGCGTGCCGTACGGGCGGATCATGGAGGACGCGCGCGCGTCGATCATGGCGAACGCGCCCGCGGCGCAGCCGCCGGCGTGGCGCGGGCGGGCGCTATTCCTCCGCGAGGTGCTCGCGCGGCCGTCGAGGCTGCGTGTCGCGCTCGCGTTCGGGCGGCTGTACACGCGATCGGGGCTGCAGGCGCTGGTGCGCGGCCCGCTGGGGGCGACGATCCGAGAGATGCTCCCCCCGGCGCTCGTACGGCTGGAGTCCTCCGCGCCCGTCCTCGACCGTGCGCCGTTCCGGGAGACCGGCACGCTGGCAGCGCCCTCAGCAGGCGGCTCGTCTACGCGGGTCGCGTTGCTGCTCGGCTGCCTGCAGGGGGAGATGTACCCGGGAGTGCATGAGGCGACCGTGCGGGTGCTCCAGCACGTGGGGTGCGAGGTGGTGTCTCCGGAGGGGCAGGGGTGCTGCGGGGCGCTGCACTCGCACGCAGGTGACGTGGAGACGGCGCGCGCGCTCGCCCGGCGCAACATCGCAGCCTTCGAGCGCGCGGGCGTGGAGGCGGTCATCGTGAACGCGGCCGGTTGCGGTGCGGCGATGAAGGAGTACGGCCACCTGCTGCGGCACGACGCCCACTGGGCGGAGCGGGCCCAACGCTTCTCCGAAGGCGTCCGCGACGTCCTGGAGTTTGTCGCGAGCCGCGACTTCGCGAGCGGCCTCGGCAAGGTCGAGCGCACGGTGACGCTGCAGGACGCGTGCCACCTGGCGCACGCGCAGCGCATCCGCGAGGCGCCGCGAGCCATCCTGGGTGCGATCCCGGGGCTTCGGTTGGTCGAGATGCGGACGCCGGACCGCTGCTGCGGGTCGGCGGGGCTCTATTCCGTGGTCCAGCCGGCGATGTCCGCGACGATCCTGGAGGCGAAGATGGCGGACATCGCCTCGACCGGTGCGGAGACGATCTGCACATCGAACCCCGGTTGCACGATCCAGATCGAGGCGGGGGTGCGGCGGGCCGGGTTGGACGCTGAGGTCTGCCACGTCATTGAGGTGCTGGACGAGGCGATCCGCGCAGGACGCTAGTCCGAGGCGGCATCCGCCAGTCCGACGCGTGCCTCCGGCCCGGTCTTGGCGAGAATGGTGCCCGTTCCCAGGACATCAACGAACGCGGCGACGACGCTAGCATCCCACTGCTTCGCGGCTCCGTCCTCAAGTATCTGCAGGGCCTGAGCGTGGCTGAGGGGATGGGGACGGTACGGCCGCTCCTCCGTCATGGCGTCGTACGCGTCAGCGACGGCGATGATGCGAGACCAGAGCGGGATAGCGATGCCCTCCAGACCGTCCGGGTATCCATTGCCGTCCCATTGCTCGTGATGGTGACGGATGGCCTCTGCTACCTGCGCCCGGACCGTGTGCATACGCGCAGCCATCTCCCCGCCCCGCGAGGCGTGCAACTGCATCTGGGTGAGTTCGATCGGGTCCAGCCGCCCCGGCTTGAGGTAGACGGAGTCCGCGATCGCGATCTTGCCGAGGTCATGAACCCGCCCAGCGAATTCGACTGCATCGACATCGCGCGGTGGGAGACCAAGGCGGATGGCGATCTGGCGCGCGTACCGGCCGACACGGTCGCCGTGGTTGCGGAGGAAGGGGTAACGGATCTCCACGGTCTCGGCGATGGTGGTGAGAAGGTCGCGCTCGGCAAGGTCTCGCAGGCCTTCAGTCGTGGCCACTTCGGCCTCGAGCACTGCCCTAACATCGGATGTCCCGCGCACCCAATCCTCCAGCACGCCGAGTTCGTCACGTTGCAGGAGTTCGGCTGCCCCCAGAGCGGGCAGCCCGGTCGCCCGATATGTCCGGAAGAAGCGCTGGAAGAACAACATCTCCGCTGTCAGCGCGGTGAGGAGCGCGACGACCAGCACGCCGGCTACTTGATACTCCCCGCGCCTGCGGTGGTCGTACAGATGCGAGAACAGCTGCCGCTCTGGCCTCCCGACCGCGATCATCAGGCCGGTGCCGTGCGCGCGACTACAGGTCCAAGCGGTACCGGCGGCGATGACTAAGGGGCAGGGTGCGTCTGTCCCCACGGCACGCGATACGGCCTCCTGCACAGGAGCCGGGAGTGACGGGGCATCCGAGACGCCGAGTTCGAACTGTTCACCGGCCTGCCCGACGACGACCACACGCTCGTTGTGCTTGTTGACGCCCAGCACCTCGGCCGAGTCCGCGATGTCGACCGCGAGCACGACCATGCCGGGCAGCCGGCCGTCGACCTGGACAAGGTGTGCGAAGGTCAGGGACCAACGCCGAGAGAAGGTTCCGACCAGCGGCCCGCCGATCTGGTCCTCTCCGGTCTTCAGCGCAGCCTGGAAATACGGCCGCCCGAGGATTGCGACCGGATCATCGACCGCGTTCGGGACGGTGGAACAACGAAGAGAACCGTCCAGGCGGAAGGTGGAGACGCGGGGGCGGTACGCGGCGAGCGGACCACGGGCGAGGGGCGCGCAGACCCCGCCGAAATCGCCACCTGCAGCGATGATGGAGTCTGCCGCGAGGAGTGGCCTCTGGAATCGTTGCACGTCGGCCGACAGCCGGGCGGCACGCTGTGCCGTGTCCGCCTGAAACTCACGCGCTGCCTGGTCTCGAGCGGCGTTATCGAGACCGAGCGACGACAGCCAGAGCGCGAAGATGGACGCCAGCGCCCCAACAGCGATGAGCAGGTAGGACCGCACACGCACAGGGGAGAGGAGGGCGTGGATCAAGCGAAGCCACGACGGCGACCTGCGTGCGAGGCCTGCAAAATCAGCCACAGACATGACAACGGCTGCCCGGATCCCCTGAATCCTGTCAAATCTGCTTAGCAATGTTTACCAACATAACGTACGTATTCAACTGGGTCAACGCATCGCACGAGCCAGAGCGAGCGCAACGTTGACCGGTGTAGCGCTCTGCTTGGACCGCGGGCGGCTGGTCAGGGTTATACATCCGGCGGGAAACGTTATGTCTGACGACCCGGGCCGCTTCCTGACAGAAGTGTGGCCGACTAAACGCTACTGGCCCGAAATCGCCCAATCTCGCGCGAGGTAGCCGATGTTGAAGTCGTAGGCATCCGCGGTGTAACCGGTGATGCCCATCGCGATGGAAATCGATTCTCCGGGTGCGTAGATCGGCAGCATCGCCGGGACGTCGTCGAGCAGAAGCCGCTGGGCCTCACGCGACTTCGTCGCGCGCTCAGCGGGATCGAACTGACGGAGCGCGTCGAGCACGGCCGCGTCATACACCGGGTTCGAGTAACCCCATGGTGAGAAGCGCCCGTCAAGCCCACCGCTCTGATGCAGGCGGAGGCCGAGGTCGGGGGTGTCGAGGTTCGTCAATTCGACGAGGGTCGCCTCGAAGTCACCAGCGGCGAGCGTGGTCTGCCAGGCGGCGAACGGCATGCTCTGCATGCGCGGTGCGAAGCCTCCCAGCGTGAGTGATTCGCCGACGGCCTTCACGAGTGGCAGCATCGCCGGGATATCGGGATGCACGACCGCGAACGCGAGGCCCTCGTGCCCGGCGGCGCGGAGCAACTCGGCGGCCTCCTGAGGCTTGTACTGGTAGAGCGCGTGCGCCTCCAGGTCCTTCGCGGCGATCGCGTCGGCAGCGTGCGCGGGACCGACGGGGCCGGAAGTGAAGGCGTTGTCGGCCTGCCGCAGGGCGTTGCGGTCAATCGAGAGCGAGAGGGCGCGGCGGACACGCGGGTCCTGGAAGGCGGCGACGAAGCGGACGTCGCGCCCATCCTTCTTCCCGACGAGTGAGAGGCCAAGGCCTCGCATCCGCGCCGCCGGCCGGCGGACGAGCATTCGACCTTCGCGGCCGCTGCCGATCAGGACGCCGGGCTCGTCCGTGTGCCGGCGGATGTCGATGTCCCCCTTCGCGAACGCGAGGTCGAGGTCGCGCTCGAGGGCGGCACCGACCACGCTGATCTGGGAGAGGCGGGGTGCGTCGTCGCCCTTGAGCAGCGGGTTCGCGGACAACCTCAGCAGAGCGCCCTCGCGAGCACTCGGGACGAAGGGGCCCGCGCCCACACGTTCGTTGAGGCCCGCGTATGTCGCGTCGCTCGTGACATTCGCGGACACGCCACCCAGGAGTTCGAACAGGAGGGCAAAGGGCGCGCGCAGCCGTAGCACGACGTGCCGGTTGTCCTGCGCCTCGATCTTCTCGACGACCTGCGAGAACAGCGGGACGCCCTCCGCAGCGCGGCGCTCAAAGGACGCCTTCACGGCCTCCGCGGTCACCGGGCGAGGCTGGTCGCTCCCCTGGACGTGGAACCGCGCCCCCGAGTCGATGGTGAACCGCAAGGTCGTTGGCTCGGGTCGTTCCACCTCAGAGGCCAGGTCACCGAACACGTGACCGTTGCGCGGGTCGACGGCGACGAGACGCGCGTGGACGAGCATCGATTCGACGTCGGTGAGCGCGGGGGCGTCGGGCGCGCCGGAGCGGACGATGCCGAGCCGCAGTTGGCCGGGTGTGCCTCGCTTGTCCTTCGGTACGGTGCGTGCGCGGACCTTCGGGACGGCGCCGCCGATGGCCGGTGGAGGCTTGCGCGAACAGCCATTGAGGACGGCCAGCACGCTCAGGCCCGCGGCGACGCGGGCGCCGCCGCCGATGAAGCGACGACGTCCAGTGCGGATCTCGGAGGCACGGGTCATGGACGCCGCTTCCGCGCGCACATCGAGAGGGTCATGAGACATCCTGTCCGCGTCGTCGCCGCCTGCGTTGCGCGGTGGGGTGCCTGAATCGTACGCACCCAGCGTCAGGCCTCGCAAACCTCACAGACGGCGCAGTCAGCGCGGGTAAGGACGCGCGCCAGTAGGATCGTGATATGAGCAACGACCGCGCGGGAGATGTGCTGGGTGGGCCTGCGGACGTATCCCGTCCGAAGAACCCCTGGCCGCGCATTCTCGCGTTCTTCCTGGTGATCGCGATCGCCGTCGGGCTGACCGCCGTATGCGTGGTCTCGTTCGCCTCGCCTCCGCCGCGGGAGATCCGGGTGCCGATCGCGAACCTCCAGCCGGGTGCGCCGGTGTTCACGCCGGTCACCACGCTGGGGAACGACCGCCAGCAGCGGACGTACGGCGTGTGGACCTCGATCGACGCGAACGGGCGCATTGTCGCCCTGCTGTCGCGGTCTGCCGGTTCGACCTGCCACGTCCGGTGGGACGTGACCGCGAAGGCGGGCGAGGTCACGGGCACCTACGTCGACCCGTGCGGGGCAGGCCGCTGGGCGGCGGACGGCAGCGTGGCCGGAGCCACAGCAACGAAGGACCTTGAGGAGTTCCGGACGCGACGCGAGAACGGGCAGGTGATCGTGGACCTCACGCGCGTGCTCCTGGGCACCTGCCGCACGGAGAGCCTCATCGGGTGCTCACGCGAGGGTGCGCCACTCGAGCGCGCCCTACCGAAGGGTGCGCTCCCGATCGACTTCGCGACGAAGTAACGCCTCTACCAGATCCCCAGGGCCATCTTCACGTCCTCGGAAGCCATCGTCTTCGGGTCCCAGGGCGGGTTCCACACGAGGTTGACCTCGACGTCTTCGACGCCGGGGGTCTGCATGAGCTTGTGGTAGATCATGCCCTGCAGCATCGGGCCCACCGGACATGCCGGTGAGGTGAGCGTCATGTTCACCGTGACCATGCCATCCGTGTCGACCTCGACCCCGTAGACGAGGCCCAACGACGTGATGCTCATTCGGAGTTCGGGATCCTCGACCGTGTCGAGGACGGCCATGACCGACTCTTCGGTCGGCGGCGCGTCGCCCTCTTCGATCTCGGCCGCGGTCACCTGCGGTTCGTCTGCCATCTACCGGCTCCCGTCATCGGTCGTCACGGTGCCGCCGCCTTCGGCGAGCGCCTGTGCGAGCGTCTTCCAACCCAGTGAGGCGCACTTCACGCGCGCCGCGAACTTTGCCACCCCGACCAGCGAGGCGATGTCGTCGAACCCCTCGATGTCCGGCGCGACGCCGGTCAGCATCATCTGCTGGAAGGCCTCGACGCCGTGGAGGGCCTCGGCGGCCGTCCGGCCCTTCGCGTACTCGGTCATCATGCTGGCCGAGGCCTGCGAGATGGAGCAGCCCTGGCCGCTGAACGAGATCGCCTCGATCACGCCGTCCACGAGCGCGACATCGACGCGCACCTGGTCGCCACAGAGCGGGTTCGCACCGTCTGCGGAACACGTCGGCTCGATCGCGGCGTTGCGGTTCCTCGGCTGGCGGTAGTGGTCAAGGATGATCTCGCGGTAGAGGTCTTCGAGGAGTCCGGACTCAGCCATCTCGTGCCCCCTCGCTACTTCACACCGAAGAAACGTGCGACCTCTTCGAGGCCAGAGGCCAGCGCGTCCACCTCGGCGGTCGTGTTGTAGATGTAGAACGAGGCGCGGGCGGTCGCGGGGACGTTCAACGCGAGCATCACGGGCTGCGCGCAGTGATGACCGGTGCGGATGGCGACGCCCCTGGTGTCCAGCACCTGCCCGATGTCGTGCGGGTGGACGCCCTCGAGTTCGAAAGAGATCACACCGCCGCGTCGGTCTGCGTCCGGGACGCCGAAGATGGTCACGCCGGGGACGTCTGCCAGACGTCGCAGTGCGTAGTCCGTGATCTCGCGCTCGTGACGACGCACCTCGTCCATGCCGAGCGCGGTGAGGTAGTCGACGGCGGCGCCGAGGGCGACCGCGTCGCCGACATTGGGTGTGCCGGCCTCGAACTTCGCAGGGACGTCAGCCCACGTCGAGCGCTCCATCGAGACGGTGGAGATCATGTCGCCGCCGCCCATGAAGGGGTCCATCGAGTCCAGCAAAGGCAACCGCCCCCACAGGACGCCGATCCCGAATGGCGCGAGCATCTTGTGGCCGCTGAACGCGAGGAAGTCGACCCCCAGCGCCTGCACGTCGACTGGCATGTGCGGGACGGACTGCGCGCCGTCCACGAGGACCAGCGCGCCGACCGCCTTCGCACGTGCGGTGATGACATCGAGCGGGACGATGGTGCCGAGGGCGTTCGACATCGCGGTGATGGAGACCAGCCGCGTGCGCTCGGTGATGATCGACTGTGCTGCGTCGAGGTCGAGCGTGCCGTCGGGGAGCATCGGGATGTACTTCAGCGTGATGCCGCGCTCGTCGCGCAGCATCTGCCACGGCACGATGTTCGAGTGGTGCTCGATCTCGGAGACGACGACCTCGTCGCCGGGCTTGAGGAACTTCCGTGCCCACGCGTGCGCGACGAGGTTGATCGACTCGGTGGTGTTGCGAGTAAAGATGATCTCGCGCGGGTCGGCGGCGCCGATGAATCGGGCGACCTTCGAACGGGCCTGCTCGTAGAGTTCGGTGGCCTCGACCGAGAGCGTATGCACGGCCCGATGGATGTTGGCGTTGTGGTCGCGGTAGAAGCGCGTGATCTCCGCGAGCACCTGGACGGGCCGCTGGCTGGTCGCCGCATTGTCGAGGTAGACGAGGTGCGCGCCGGAGGCGACTTCCCGCTTCAGGATGGGGAAGTCGCGGCGGATGCGCGCGATGTCATACGGCAGCCGCTCGACGGCAGGGAGGTCGGCGATGGAGGTCATGAGGACGCCTCGGGGCAATCCACGTAGACATCGTCGCCCTCCACGGTGACTTCGTAGGCGGCGACGCTCTTCACGGCGGGGAGGCTGAGCACGCGGCCGGTCTTCGCGTCGAAGGCCGCGCCATGCCGCGGGCAGAGGATGCGCCCGTTGCGAAGACGGCCCTCGCCCAGCGGGCCGTTGTCGTGTGTGCAGACATTGTCGATGGCGTAGAGCGTGCCGTCGATGTTGGACATCGCCAGCGAGCGTGCGCCGCATTGCACGACGCGCACTTCGCCCGTGGGGATGTCCGAAGCCGAGGCCACGCGTTCCTGTGCCATCGGGGACCGCCTAATGCAGTTCGGCGGTCGCCAGCTTCTCGCGCAGCGCGGTCTCCAGTTCCTCGACGAGCCCAGGGGCTTCGAGGCCGGAGAGGACGGACTGGAAGAAACCAGTGACCAGCAGCACGAGGGACTGGCGCATGTCCAACCCTCGGCTCTGGAGGTAGAAGAGCGCGTCCTGGTCGACGGGCCCGACGGTCGCGCCGTGCCCGCAGCGGATCACCTCGTTGGTGAGGATCTCGAGGACCGGGTCGGCGTCTGCTTTGGCGCGCGGGGAGAGCAGCAGGTTGCGGTTCTCCTGGTTCGCGGAAGCGCCGATGGCGGTCGTCTCCACGCGGGTGAGGCCGTAGTAGATCGAACGCGATGCCCCCGCGAGGGCGGTCTTGATCTCGACCTCGGAGGTGGTCTTCGGGCCGATCAACTCCTGCAGCGTGACGAAGTCGAAGTGCTGCTCGGTGTCGCCGACAGCCACGCCGCGGATGACGGAGTTGGAGCCCTCGCCCTCCATCAGCGTCTCGACGGTCTGCTTCACGATGTGCCCGCCGAGGGCGATCGTGCCGACCTGGACGTCAGCGCCCCGGCCCACCTTCGCGCGCAGGGTGGTGTATTCCTGGGTCGCAGCGCCCCAACGGGTGTCGATGAGCAGGCGCACGCGGCTGTCCGCCTGCGCGACGACCTCGATGACCCCCGCGACGAGCAGTGCCGCAGCAGGCGACGACGTGCGGAGGATGATGGAGACCTGGCTCGCGGGTTCCGCGACGATCAGGATGCGCGGGAAGATGGCGCCCTCGCGCCCCTCGACATGCACGGTCACGGGGGCCTCGAAGGCCTGGCCACGCGGCGCGACGACGAGGACACCTTCGCGCCACTGTGAGGCGTTGGCGGCCGTGAATTTGCCCTCGGTGCCCGGGATGACCGCGCCGAGGTGGGTGCGGATGAGATCGCCGTGCGAGGCGAGGCCGGCCGCAAGCGTGCCGGCGAACCCGCCAGCGGGCGCGGTGCCGGTCACGCGCGGCGCGAACGCCGCATCCGGAGCGAAGGACTCGATGTCGAGTTTCGTGACGTCCGTGTACTTCCAGGGACGGAGCGTGGGCGCGGGCATCGAGGTGACCGCGAAGGCACGAGAGGCCTCGGCGCGGGCGTTGACGAGCCAGTCCGGCTCGCCGCGACCGCGGGCCGCCTCAGCGGCTGCGGCCTCGGAGTAGGTTGCGGTGGAGGTCGCCACTAGCCCACCGAGCCTTCCATTTGCAGTTCGATCAGGCGGTTGAGTTCGATCGCGTACTCCATGGGGAGTTCTTTCACGATCGGCTCCACGAAGCCGTTCACGACCATCTTCGCGGCTTCTTCTTCCTTGATGCCTCGCGACATCAGGTAGAAGAGCTGGTCCACGCCCAGCTTGGAGACGGAGGCCTCGTGGCCGATGTTCACGCGCTCCTCGTCGATCTCCATCGTCGGATAGGTGTCCGAGCGGGAGAGCGTGTCGAGCAGCAACGCGTCACAGCGGACAGTGCTGCTGGAGTTTTCGGCGCCTTCGTAGACTTTCAAGAGGCCGCGGTACGAGGTGCGCCCGGAACCACGCGAGACAGACTTCGAGACGATCGCGCTCGTGGTGTTCGGCGCGACGTGAACGATCTTGCCGCCGGCGTCCTGGTGCTGCCCGTCGCCCGCGAAGGCGAGCGAGAGGATCTCGCCGTGGGCGCGTTCGCCCATGAGGTAGACCGAGGGGTACTTCATGGTGAGCTTGGAGCCGAGGTTGCCGTCCACCCACTCCATGATCGCGTCCTCGTAGGCGTAGGCGCGCTTGGTGACGAGGTTGAAGACGTTGTTCGACCAGTTCTGGATGGTCGTGTAGCGGACGCGTGCGCCTTTCTTCACGACGATCTCGACGACGGCCGAGTGGAGCGAGTCCGTGCTGTACGTGGGGGCCGTGCAGCCCTCGACGTAGTGCACCTGCGAGCCCTCGTCCGCGATGATCAGGGTGCGCTCGAACTGGCCCATGTTCTCCGTGTTGATGCGGAAGTAGGCCTGTAGCGGTACATCCACCTTCACGCCCTTGGGCACGTAGATGAACGACCCGCCCGACCAGACGGCCGAGTTCAGCGCGGCGAAGCGATTGTCCCCGGACGGCACGATGGTGCCGAAGTACTCGCGGACGATGTCCTCGTACTCGCGGAGGCCCTGGTCCATGCCGAGGAAGATGACGCCCAGCTTCTCAAGGTCTTCGCGGATGTTGTGGTAGACGACCTCAGAGTCGTACTGGGCGCCGGCGCCGGCGAGGAACTGCTTCTCCGCCTCCGGAATGCCGAGTTTGTCGAAGGTGTCCTTGATGTACTGCGGGACGAGATCGGAAGA